>NZ_JBNNMG010000040.1:0-48838 GCF_050272555.1 Lysinibacillus sp. NPDC047702
ATACATATTTAGAAATCGGTCGTTTCTTGAAGGTATCGTGGTGGAAATCTGCCCACATTTGGCTTCGAAAAATCAAAGGAAAATGCGTACCATAAAGAATTTCTCATCTCTGTTGTCCTCGTTAAAGGTTATAGTAAAAAAATGGATGTTCACTACCTCTGCTTACGTGTCTTTGTTTTTCTTCTAATAGTAGAAAAAAATAAAACTGAAATTTCGGTTAATATTTATGCAATGCTAGTGTAATTGGGTAATAATTATATTATTATTGATAGTTATATATGGTTTTTTTAGAGGGGTATTTAAAATTGTTCTTCTATCTAATTTTAACGGGAAAAATATATTATTAAAGATTCCACTTTTACTTATTAACTTATCAGTTTTTACAGTATCTATACTTCAAATTCTTAAAATGTTCAAGATACTTTAGTAATCCAGCACCCTTTTAAGGGGTGCTTTTTATTATGCCTTGAGAGGTCTGGTACATGATGAACCAGAGCTATAAATATAAATGGTTGAGGACAATAACTTCCACAAGATAATACATAACAGGTTGCAAGCACATTAAGAGCCGTATTTTTGGGGGCGTATAGTAAGGCTGTAAAGCGTTCAAATAAGAATCCTAGTAAATCATCACGTATAGAAGAAACACCGTATAAAAAACGTCCAGTACCTTTCTATAATTGGTTAGAGGAACGTGATGGTCATACACGATCAATAGTGCATGGTGAACTATCGTTAGATAATTGGCTGGAATGATGAAAGGGGAAACAGAAGATGACTCATTTTGAATTTATGGAGCAGCAAGGGCAATTATCGATCTTTGATTTAGTGGATCAATACAAAGAAATGGAATTTAAAAAAGCATCCACAAATGTTAGTAAACCTGTTGATAAAAAGACTGTGGTTGTGCCTCGTAAGGTTGGGCATATCGTGTGTAGGTAAATAAAAAATAGACCGCCATATTTTGGCGGTCACATGGTAACAAATGTTTTAAATCTGTCAATACAGTACTATTCAATTTACATTATGAAAGGGGAATTTTATCTTGTATATTTTATTGTGAGTGAAGAAAAATCTCTTCTAGGTATTATACTTAATGTATTAGGACCATCTGCATACATATGTGCCCATCCCATTCCTTTTCCTGCATAAGCCTGTTCCTTAACAATATCAAAGTTTGATGCACCTCCAGCAAATTGCATTAAAACTGCTGGTGCTATTGCGACTGGATTTAAAGTTAAGAATCCGGAAATAAGAAAATTCCATCCTAATATATTTGATTGTTGGTCTACATAGTCCACATAATCTCTTAATTGTTTATTTGTTAGGTAACCTTGTTCTTTTATGTAATATCCAGTTTGTATAGTCATAGTAGCGCGTGATTGCACACTAAAATTTTGTAAATTATTATCATGAATATACGTTTCTAACGGCAAGTAAGTTGAATTTTCTTCTTGAGAGAAGTTTTCAGTTAATGGTATCGCATTCATTAAATCATCATTATTCTCTGCAGCCTGTGCTGTAAATGTTGAAGTGAATGGACTTAAAGAAAGTACTAGTGCAGAAGATAGAAAAAATGGTTTTTTTAACATATAAATTACTCCTTTTGTTAATATAGTATTATACTGGTTAATTACAAGTCATATATTACCATAATGTATAAAATTTGTAAAATAGTTCGATGCTCAATCAAAAACAGGTGGAGGTTATTGTGAATTGAAAAAATTTATTATTACTAATTTTTTATTTTTATTTTTAATTGGATCTGTAATTAGTTATTATGGGATTTATGTTTCTAGAGACGATTGGAGCTTCCATATTAGCTCAATAGGTGGGGCATTAATGGGATATAGTATATATGTAAGTTTAAAATTATATTTTCACGTTTATAAAAGAAATACAAAAGAGAGTATTAAAAATTAATGATCTTCAATGAAACATGTACTTAACAACAATTAAGACCACTCCAGTGAAGGGTGGTCTTAAAGTTTGTTTCAATAGAAAAAATAGGCGACTTTGGGCGACCAAAAAGCGACCAAGCACTCGGATAAATACAGATTTCTTTGGTTTTAGGTGTAGCCCATTGGAATGTCTGTGGACAAAAACGGGCTACAACACACACTTTTGGATTTACAAGGATTCGTTTAGATTCGTAATTCGAAAATCATTCTAATTTGCATCAACTTCTTTTCTGCGTTACGATGACGAAAGAACATTCATGAAGGGAAGTTGCAAGAATTATGACAAACAACGCTGTACCGATGAGTCAGTCACGTACTGTTCAAACGCGTCTCGTGTTACCGCCAGATACCAATAACCACAATTCCATTTTTGGTGGAAGAGTGTTAGCTTATATTGATGAAATTGCTGCTGTTACAGCAATGAAGCATGCTAAAGGGCATGTTGTGACAGCCTCTATTGATTCCGTTGATTTTTTATCAGCAGCCCATGTAGGAGATATTTTAGAAATTGAAAGTATTGTTTCATCAACAGGACGTTCTTCAATGGAGGTCTATGTTCGAGTTATTTCTAGAAACATTGAAACTGGTGAGGAAAAATTAACGACAGAATCATTTGTAACGATGGTTGCAGTAGATGATGATGGGAAGCCGAAGCCTGTTCCTGCAATCTACCCTGAGACAGATGAAGAGAAACGTCTTTTTGAAACGGGACCGGTGCGACGAGAGCATCGCAAACAAAAACGTTCATTACCGCATTAAAGAAAAGGGAGATTGACAACCTAGTCAATTTCCCTTTTTACGTATTCACATATTTAATTCATTCACCACATTGATGAGGGAGTCAGATGAAGAAGAAACAAGTGTGGCACCTTGAGATAGCTCAGTAATTAAATTAGAAATGGCAGAAATATCTCTTGATGTATTGACATACTGCTGCTGAATACCAGATACAGCTTCAGCAATATCATTAAATGATTTGGATAGGCTATTTTGTGTATCTACACTATGTTGAATTTTTTGATCCACATTAATAACAGAATTCGACATGGTTGTAATATTACCTTCTGTTTCTTTAATGAGATGTGAAACATTTTGTACGGCATTTTTTGTCTCTTCAGCAAGCTTTCGAACTTCCTCTGCCACAACAGCAAAGCCTTTACCGTGCTCCCCAGCGCGAGCAGCCTCAATAGATGCATTTAATGCTAATAGATTTGTTTGATCGGCAATACCTGTTACCAGTCCAACAATTTCTGAAATCTTTTGAGAGGAGGTGCGTAACTGATTCATTGTGACCTCAAGGCCATTCACACTTTGTAAAATAATCTGTATTAAATCGTTTTGCTCTTGTAATTGCTGTTGACCGCGTTTAGATTTTTCCTTTGTATCAGCAACGAAGCTTAAACCTTGCTTAGTAGCTACTGCAATATCATCCGTTTGAGAGGAGATAACTAATAGGGAAGCGGCTGTTTCTTCACTAATAGCGTTCAGCTCCTCAGCAGTGCTTTGAATAGTTGTCACAAGTGCGTGCTTTGTTTCATCTGCTGCCGTGCGAATACGTTCTTCCTCTTTTTCGTAGGCTTCAATGACAAGCTGTTGCTCAAAGTTAATAATTTTACAGAAGGCATTGATGGCAAGAATCGCATCATGCTTAGAAATATCCAATTTGTTAGCAAAGCTTGTAAATGTTGAAGTTAAAGACTGGAATGAGGCGATATACCAATTTGATTGAAGGCCGATTCGAACGTGAGTTTCTGCAATTGCCTTTCGTTCGTCAATATATGAGTCGTCGATACGGCTTTCGAAAATATCACTAAGATGCTTATGTAAAGTAACCTTTAAACGATCAATCTGTGAAGTTCTATTAATAATATCTAATAAATCTTGGCTTAAACTAATGGCTGCATAGAATTGATTGACCATTTCAGGGATTAGATCCTTTGCTAAAGGCTGCATCTGTTTAATAATTGCTAAGTCTTCAACTGTTAAATTTAAAAGTTGTAATTGTTTTTGAAGTTTTGGATGGTTAGAGACATCCAACTGTACATTTTTTTTATAATTTTCAGGTGCTAATGTAATTGAGTAGCTAGAATCGTTCTTTTTTGTAAACCAACTCATTGTTGTTTGCTCCATTCTTTATAAATCCATTTTATGTATATAAATTTAAAGTAAACTTAAACTGTTTGCCCCTCATTGGAATTGTTACGTTTGTAAATTGGCGAAATATATGGTATTTAATTTATTCTACTATTTTTTGTAGTATATTTGGTTAAAATTTTCGTTTATTTCTATTATTTTTTAAGTCTTGTAAATGGCTGTTGTTTAAATGTCATGAAATAAACGATTGAAAGAGCGCTGGGTGGTTTGTATTTAATATTGGAAACCTGTAAAATACGAACTGTTTAGCAGTTATAATTGTGCGTAAAAAAAGAGTGAGGAGGTATTAATTAAATGGAGAAGAAACGTTTCAAATTTGTCATACCTGTGATGGTAATTGTCGCAATCGGTTCGGTTTATATGCTGCGTAACTATTATGCTGAAGTGCCAGACATAGAGCGGTTGTTAATTACCATTTGTGCAACATTAGTCTCTGGTGTACTTGCATACTTTTTATTCCCACAGCAAGGGGAAAACAAAATTGATGATCGTGGGCCCTATTAATGTAGAACAGGCATCCTAGATAAGTTTCTAAGATGCCTGTTAAATATTCATTAAGGTTTAAATAACTTAAACCAGCCTTTCCATTTAAAGACTGCCAGCATAAAGATAACAATAAGAATCATAATGCCTAAGACGATAAAGTAGCTGTATTTGCCATGTAACTCAGGCATATTGTCAAAGTTCATCCCATACACACCAGCAATAAAGGTTAATGGAATAAAGATAGTTGACACGATTGTTAAGGTCATCATAATGCCATTCATACGACTGGAGCTCATTGCCATATAGCTATCACGCATATCAGCTGTTAGCTCACGGTTAGATTCAACCATTTCTGTCAGCTTTAGCAAATGATCGTAAATATCTCCGAAATAAGCTCGTTCAGATTTTTTTAGTGAGAATCGATAGGAATTAAGAATACGGTATAATAGGTCACGCATTGGTAGGATGGTGCGCCGTAAATCGAGCAAATCACTACGGAATTCGAATACGATTTTCATGGCATTTAAATTACTTTGATAGTTTAATTCATCTTCTAGAGCGTTTAAATGATCCTCAATTTTATAGGCCAGCGGAAAATAATTATCAACGATTTTATCAATTACCTGATAGGTTAAATACACTGTACCTCGTTCCCAATTTTTCGGTTGTTTTTCTAGCATATTTTGTACTCTATCGATTTCGGGAGCAGTATTTTTATGGAAGGTTACAATAAATTTATTTGAAACAAAAATATTAACTTCCTCTGCTGCTAATTCTTCATTCACTCTATGAATAACAAAGAAATGGAAATCATCATAAAAATCGAGCTTTGGTCGCTGTAAACGCATTAAGCAGTCTTCTATAGCAAGTGGATGGAAATGGAAAAATGTATCCAATAGGAGCTCTTCTTCAGTAGTAGGGCAATCAAAATCGACCCAATACCATTCAAAATGATTATTGTGTATATCCTCGATAGGAAAATCCTTTAAAAGTTGTTGATCTTTTGTAATTCCGATTGTGCGTATCACAGCATTCACCTCAATTCTGTTGATTATAACTTTGTAGGAGTAGTCGTCTTCATAGAGTAATACATTTATTTTTAGACTCCCTTATAGCATATCCAACCACCAAATAAAGTAGTGGCAAAAAATCTGGATGGCTTTGTAAATCCTGCCTCTTGAAGTAATGTTAAAATATCCTCCTCAGGCATAAAAGAAAGAGAGCGTATGGATTTTTCCATATCAGCTACCTCTGAGGAAGTTAGCTTTGTATGTTGCAGCCAATAGGCCCGCCATAAATCAAATTGTAGTTCGGTTTCTAAAGAGCCGGGCTGCCCATATTTTGAAACAAGAACAAATGGTGCACCAGGCTTTAAATTATTTGCTATTTCTTTTAATGTTGCAAGCTTTTCTTGAGTCCCATTGATAAAATGCAGCACTAAAATACAGCTAGCCGCATCAAACTCCCCAGAGGGTAACTTCGTCTCCAGTATAGTTCCATGGTATAAAGAAATTTGATTAGGTAAAGATTTTAAACGCTCCTCCGCTATATGTAGCATAGCCTCAGAAGGATCGATGCCAACAAATGACCAAGCTGGCTTATGCTCTGCAAGCTGTAAAATTTCATTGCCGCTTCCAGAGCCAACTACTAAGAGTTTAGCTTTCTCAGGTAGTGTGGAATGATAAAAGGTTTGTGTTAAACGTAGCATGGCATCGTAACTAGGTAAGGTTCGACGAATACCTTTTTCGTATTCGTTTGCAAGTGTGTTATTAAATTCCATTGTGTCTCACATGCCTTTCCCAAAAATTTTTAAAAAAATACAACATACAATGAAACTATTAAGGGTATAGTTCCGTAAATAGTAGTACATAAAACAAAAGAAAATTTAAAAAAGAAGGGTTGATATAAATGGAAGCTAAATGGTCTAAGGTAATCATACACGCAAGTGCATTTTTTGCGCCATGGTTAGTGCCAATTTTATTTTTCTTAATTAGTTCTGATAAAGAGGTAAAGGCTATTTCCATTCAAGCATTACTGTTCCAGATTGTTATGGGTGTTTTAATTGCAATTTCTGTGGCACTCAGTTTTGTACTAGTTGGTTTACCGTTTTTAATCATTTTCGGTATTATGGTGTTTGTCGTACCGATTATTGGTATTGTAAAGGCTATATCTGATGAACCATGGCGTTACCCAATTGTTGGCCGCTGGGTATAATTTTTATCTTCATTCAGCAAATGTTTTTTGTATCGAAAGCATAGCGGCAGATGTTTTATGCGCATAAGCGTAGCGGCAGCGGCAGATACAGAAGACTCCCACCTCTACAGGTGGAGATGAGTGCGGTTTTGGTTCCTTTTCAGTTGGGTGACCAAACACCTACTGAAATAGAGGGACTCAGGCTAAGATCTTCACAACCTTTGAAAATCCAGACGCAATTACGCCAAGGCGAAATTGATCAACGCAAGTATATGCTGATTGCATGTGCTTGCGTTTTTTTCATCACTAAAAAGGGTACATTAGACATATGACTCAAAGATATCTAGCATGAATGGTGATTTTTCAAGCGTTTGAATGAAAAGATGACTGCTTTTAATTTTTCTATAGGCGAAATCATTGCAATTTTTTTCAAGCGTTTTGTATAATATACTCAAAGAAAGTCAAAGATAGTCAAAGTCAGTGAAGTAAGCGAGGTGTATTCCTATTGCGTAATATATCAGACATCATAGAAGGCTACTTGAAGCAAGTACTTGAATTAGGTGGAGAAGGGCATATTGAAATTAAGCGCAGTGAAATTGCTGATAAATTTCAATGTGTGCCCTCACAAATAAATTATGTGATCAATACTAGATTTACTGCCGAACGAGGTTATCTTGTTGAAAGCAAACGTGGTGGTGGTGGATACATACGAATTTTACGTGTCCGCGCGAATTCACAAATTGATTTGATTGACGATGTCCTCAGGCAGATAGAGGGAGGGGCATCGCAAACAATGGCAGAAGATTTAGTTTATCGGCTTATTGATGAGCAGGTAATTTCAAAGCGAGAAGCGAAAATAATGTTAGCAGCCATTGATCGCTCCACTTTGGATTTGCCACTCCCATTACGGGATACCATTCGAGCAAGAATATTACGAGCAATGCTAACAACAATCAAATACGAACAGCAAAAATAGAGAGGTGATGGAAATGATTTGCGAACATTGCAAGCAGCGTAATGCGACGGTAACTGTAACACAAGTTCAAAATGGACAAAAGGTAGAGCACCATTACTGTGACGTCTGCGCCTCGCAGTTCCATCCATTTCATGCAGAATTTAAACAAGAGCCTGTATCTATTCAACAGCTATTATCTAATTGGTTTGGCTCACCGACATGGCAACAACAAAAAGTGGATGAAAAACAACAGGCGCAGCCACAACCACAAACTTGTCCACAGTGTGGATTTACGTATAAACGATTTTTAAAAGAAGGAAAATTCGGTTGCCCTAGCTGCTATGACAGCTTTAGTGAGCACTTGCCGAAGCTCTTTAATAGAATACAGGCAGGACCTCAACATCTTGGTAAGATGCCAGGCGCCCATAGTAATATTTATGTCATTAAAAAACAAATAGAAGATATTCGGAAACTTATGAAAGTAGCTGTAGATGATGAACAGTTTGAGGAGGCCGCCAAACTGCGAGATGAAGTGAAGGAACTGGAGAAACAGCTACAATTTGAAGGTGGTGATGTGACGTGATGATTGAATCGTTTCTAGAACGAGCTACACCCACATGGATGAGCGTGGAGGACGATTATTCAGATATAGTCATCAGTACACGTATCCGTCTTGCACGAAATTTAGATGGCTATCGTTTTCCACTATCCTTTACAGAGAATGAGGCATTGCAGGTAGAGCAGGCTGTAACACATGCCGTGCAGGATAGCACAAAGCTCCAAGATCATTACTCATATTTTGCCATCAAAGACTTAACATCCTTACAGCGTCAAATTCTTGTAGAAAAGCATTTAATAAGTCCTCAGCTTGCCAAAAAAGAACAAGTTGGCTCCATGCTATTATCTGATGATGAATCAATTAGCATTATGGTGAATGAAGAGGACCATTTACGCATTCAATGTATGACAGCGAGTTTTCAGCTACAAAGGGCATATGAGCAGGCCAATAAAATTGATCGAGCCCTAGAAAAAGCTTTACCTTATGCATTTCGTGATACTTTTGGATATTTAACAAGCTGCCCGACAAATATTGGTACTGGTTTACGAGCATCCGTTATGATGCACCTGCCTGCCCTTACATTAACAGGTCAAATGAGTCAAATTATTAATGCCATGACAAGGCTGGGAATGACGGTAAGAGGGATATATGGGGAAGGTAGTGAAAATTTAGGTAATGTTTACCAAGTGTCGAATCAGATAACACTAGGCAAAACAGAAGAAGACATTTTGGCAGACATTCAAAGCGTCGCTGAAAAAATTATTCAAAAAGAGCGACATGCAAGAGGCAGATTAATGGAAAAAGCAGAACTTGCCCTAGAAGATCGAGTATATCGTGCATTAGGTACTTTAACACATGCTCGTATTTTAACGAGCGAAGAGGCGGCTACCTGCTTGTCCAACGTCCGTTTAGGGGTAGATTTACAGTTGATAGAGGGCATTAAGGCGACGACTCTTAACGAGTGTGTTGTCAGTATGCAGCCAGGATTTTTACAACATTATGCAGGAGAGGTTTTACCACCTGCCGAGCGTGATCGCGTACGAGCGGAAATGCTTCGTGAGGCATTATTTCGTGAAAATATGAGTAAGCCTATTATAGGGGAAAAAGGAGAGGATTCATATGATGTTTAATCGTTTTACACAACGCGCACAAAAAGTATTACAGCTTGCACAGGAAGAGGCAATTCGTTGGAAACACGAATCAATAGGAACAGAGCATATTCTATTAGGGCTTATTCGTGAAGGCGGCGGTATAGCTGCGAAAGCATTAGAAGCCATTGACATTAGTCCTCAAACGATTGAAGCGGGTATAGAAGAATTAGTTGGAAAAGGAAAAGAGGACGTGGGTCCGATTGTCCACTACACACCTAGAGCGAAAAAGGTCATAGAGCTTTCAGTTGATGAATCACGCAAACTAGGTCATTCATATATCGGTACGGAGCATTTGCTATTAGCTCTTATTCGTGAAGGCGAGGGTGTCGCTGCTCGTGTATTAAACAATGCTGGTGTCGGCTTAAATAAAGCGCGTCAGCAAGTACTATTGCTGCTAGGGAATAATGATAATGCACAATCTGGTCAACAAGCTGCACAGGCTGCCAATACACCTACATTAGATAGTCTTGCTCGTGACTTAACACAAATTGCGCGAGAAGGCTCTTTAGACCCTGTGATTGGTCGAAGCAAGGAAATTACACGTGTTATTGAGGTTTTATCTCGCCGTACAAAAAATAACCCTGTATTAATTGGTGAGCCTGGGGTTGGTAAAACGGCTATTGCTGAAGGCTTAGCACAGCAAATTATTAATAATGAAGTGCCGGAGATTCTTCGTGATAAACGCGTCATGACACTTGATATGGGAACAGTGGTCGCAGGTACAAAATACCGTGGTGAATTTGAGGATCGCTTGAAAAAAGTGATGGATGAAATTCGCCAGGCAGGCAATGTTATTTTATTTATCGATGAATTGCATACATTAATTGGCGCAGGTGGTGCAGAGGGAGCAATTGATGCATCAAATATTCTAAAACCTTCGTTGGCACGTGGTGAACTTCAATGTATCGGTGCGACTACATTAGATGAATATCGTAAATATATTGAAAAAGATGCGGCCTTAGAGCGTCGTTTCCAACCAATTCAAGTTGATGAGCCAACAGTGGAAGAGGCGATTCTAATTATTCAAGGCTTACGTGATCGCTATGAGGCACATCACCGTGTAAAAATTACAGATGAAGCGATCGAGGCTGCAGCAAAAATGGGTGACCGCTATATTTCTGATCGTTTCTTACCAGATAAAGCCATCGACTTAATCGATGAAGCAGGTTCAAAAGTACGCCTACGTTCATTTGCAGTTCCACCAAATCTAAAAGCACTTGAAGATAAGCTCGAGAATGTGCGCTCTGAAAAGAATGCTGCAGTCTCTGGTCAAGAGTTTGAAAAGGCAGCCTCATTAAGGGATACTGAACAGAAGCTAAAAGATGAAATTGAAACGACTAGAAAGAACTGGAAAGAAGAGCAAGGGAAATCTGAATCAAAAGTTACGGTGGATGATGTTGCAGCTGTTGTATCTATGTGGACTGGAATCCCTGTTTCAAAAATTGCTTCAGAGGAATCATCTAAGCTATTACAGCTCGAGGAAGAGTTACACAAGCGAGTGGTAGGTCAAGGAGAGGCAGTGGAGGCGATTTCTCGCGCTATTCGCCGTGCAAGAGCAGGCTTGAAAGATCCCAAACGACCAATTGGCTCATTTATTTTCTTAGGACCAACAGGGGTTGGTAAAACAGAGCTTGCGAGAGCACTGGCTGAGGTAATGTTTGGCGACGAAGATGCAATGATTCGTGTAGATATGTCTGAATATATGGAGAAACATTCAACTTCGCGCTTAGTCGGTTCACCTCCAGGCTACGTAGGCTTTGAGGATGGCGGTCAGTTAACTGAAAAAGTTCGCCGTAAACCATATTCAGTTGTTTTACTAGATGAGATTGAAAAAGCCCATCCAGATGTTTTCAATATTCTGCTACAAGTGCTTGAAGATGGTCGTTTAACTGATTCTAAAGGTCGTGTAGTGGATTTCCGTAACACAGTTGTAATTATGACATCAAACGTTGGGGCAGATGCTTTAAAATACCAGAAAAACTTAGGCTTCAATGTTGGTGGTGCGGAATCTAAACATAAAGACATGAAGGGAACAATGCTTGAGGAATTGAAAAAAGCATTCCGACCAGAGTTCTTAAACCGTATCGACGAGATGATTGTGTTCCACTCATTAGAGAAAGAACATTTAAAAGAAATTGTCTCTATGATGGCAAAAGCTTTAACAAAGCGTCTAAAGGAACAAGATATTTCCTTAGAGCTAACAGATGCGGCGCTTGAGAAAATTGCACAGGAGGGCTATGACCCTCAATACGGTGCCCGTCCTCTACGTCGTGCACTACAAAAACAAGTAGAAGACCGCTTATCAGAAGAATTACTGAAAGGCAATGTAGAGAAGGGCAATCAGGTGATTATTGATTATGTGAATGAAGATTTTGTAGTAAAGAAAAAAGAGGGCGTTTCTGCATCTAATTAATTTCTAACGGCTACGCTTCATCTCAAAAGGACAGCAGGCTATAGTGCCAAGCTGTCCTTTTTTATGTACAATTGATAATAAGAACAAATATTCGAGGTGAATGTGATTTGGCAAAGAAAAAAACGAAATTTGTATGCTCAGGCTGCGGCTATGAATCTGCAAAATGGATGGGAAGATGTCCAGGCTGCGGGGAATGGAATAAGATGGTTGAAGAAGTAGAGGTCGTAGCAAAAGGACCTCGCGGAGCCTTCCAGCATTCTGCGACAGTTACGCAAAAAGCTCTTCCTATTATGCAGATTGAGGCTGCTGAGGAGTCTCGAATTACAACAGAAATGGGTGAGCTTAACCGAGTGCTAGGCGGAGGAATCGTACCAGGCTCTCTTGTACTAATAGGAGGTGACCCTGGTATTGGGAAGTCGACGTTATTATTACAAGTGTCCGCTTTACTTTCAAATAATGGTCATCGTGTGCTTTACATTTCTGGTGAGGAATCAATCCGTCAAACAAAGCTGCGTGCGGAGCGTTTAGGAGTGGTATCACAGGAGCTTTATATCTATTCAGAAACAAATTTAGAATTTTTAAATCAAACTATTGAGGATGTACAACCAAAGTTTGTCATTGTCGATTCCATTCAAACTGTGTTTCATCCTGAGGTAACCAGTGCCCCTGGCAGTGTATCACAGGTACGTGAGTGTACAGCAGAGTTGATGAGAATCGCTAAAACGAAAGGAATCGCTATATTTTTAGTTGGGCATGTAACAAAAGAGGGCCAAATTGCAGGACCACGTATTTTGGAGCATATGGTGGATACTGTACTGTATTTTGAGGGGGAGCGCCATCATAATCACCGTATTTTGCGCAGTCAAAAGAACCGTTTTGGCTCAACAAACGAGATTGCTATATTTGAAATGCTTCAGGGGGGCTTAAAGGAAGTATTAAATCCATCTGAGCTTTTTTTACAGGAACGTTCACAGGGTGCAGCGGGGTCAACCATAGTGGCTTCTATGGAGGGTACACGGCCAATTCTTGTTGAAATTCAGTCACTCGTAACACCTACAAGCTTTAACTATCCAAAGCGTATGACAACGGGTGTAGATCAAAATCGTGTGCAGCTATTAATGGCTGTTCTTGAAAAGAGAATGGGCCTCATGCTGCAGGCTCAGGATGCATATATTAAAGTCGCTGGCGGTGTAAAGCTAGATGAACCTGCCATTGATTTAGCAGTGTTGACAAGCATTGTCTCGAGCTTTAAGGATCAAGCTGTTAGAGCTACAGATTGTTTTGTTGGAGAAGTGGGATTGACCGGGGAGGTACGCCGTGTTTCCCGTATTGAACAACGTGTAATAGAGGCGGCAAAGCTAGGATTTAAGCGAGTGTTTATACCAGCTTCAAATATTGGCGGCTGGGATTTTCCGCAAGGTATCGAGATTGTTGGGGTAGAAACAATTAAAGATGCACTGAATGCGTGCTTTAGGGAGCTATAAACGAAGCGTGCATGTTGGACAAGTTTCTGACATGCACTTTCCTTTTCAATCGTTTTTTAGATGGTTAGTGTAAAAAACGGAACTAAAAAAGGGTTTTAAGCGTCCTACATAACACCCTAATACGATACCTCTATTTACAACGTTATAGCTGGCATTTTTGTTTAAAGAAAACCTCTTTATTTCCACCTCTCTTTGAAGGTGCTGCCAGCGGTTAAAAAGAAAAGAAATTTAACGGGGTTTGTTAGGCTCATGAAAGATTTTCTAAAGTAAACTATGTATAATTATAGCTAAGAATTGGAGGTGACAGCTTATGAAAAAATTTGTTCAAATTGCCTTTTTACTAATTGGGGGAGCATTAGGCTTTGTTTTCTTACCGCCATTATACGAATTGCTTCACTTATCTTCTAATCCTTGGCTTGATAATCCCTATGTATCAGTAGCTTTAGGGGCAATTTTATTGTTTACATTATCGTTTGCCTTTTCGGATTATTTTGTGCGACTCATTGGCTGGATGGAAGAGGTGCTATTTAAGGTACCTGTAGGAGACTTATTATTTGGAACGCTCTGGCTTATAATTGGGCTGATTGTTGCCTATTTCTTAGGCTTTGCCATTGAAAGTGTTCAACTGGGATTCGTTTCAGAGATTTTACCGATTATCATGTCCTTTGTACTTGGTTATTTAGGATTCCGTGTGGGCTTTAAGAAGCGTGATGAATTAATCCAGCTCTTTACATTGCGTGGTAACAATACAAAGAAAAAGCTAGTAGAGGGTGTAGAAGCCCAAGAAGTAAAAGGGAGCTACAAGCTGCTGGATACAAGTGTTATTATTGATGGTCGTATTGCGGATATTTCTGAAACAGGGTTTATAGAAGGTATATTAGTGGTTCCTCAATTTGTTCTTACAGAGCTTCAGCATATTGCAGATTCTTCTGATACTTTAAAACGTACAAGAGGTCGTCGTGGCTTAGATATTTTGAAAAAATTGCAAGATGAGCGTATGACGAATGTGGAAATATCCGAAGAGGATTTTGAGGATGTGCAGGAAGTTGACTTAAAATTAGTGCGTCTTGCAAAGAAAATGAGCAATGATACACAGATTGTTACAAATGATTTCAATCTTAATAAAGTATGCGAGCTACACCACGTAAGAGTCTTAAACATCAACGATTTAGCTAATGCTGTAAAGCCTGTTGTTATCCCTGGAGAGAATATGCAAGTAATGGTTATTAAAGATGGTAAAGAGCATAATCAGGGAGTGGCTTATTTAGACGATGGCACAATGATTGTGGTTGAAGGTGGACGCAGCTATATCGGACAGGCAATAACGGTTACGGTAACAAGTGTGCTGCAAACATCAGCAGGTCGTATGATATTTGCGAAGCCGAAGGATGATTAGGATGTGAGAAAATGCAATATGAAGTAGTTCTACCTGCAGCAGGAAGTGGAAAGCGCATGGGTGCAGGGCAAAATAAATTATTTCTAAAACTTTTGGAGAAGCCTATTCTGATACACACGCTAGAAGTGTTTCAGCAAGATCCATCTTGCACAGGTATTTGGCTGGCTGTAAAACCAGAAGAACGTGCGCATATTCAAAAACTGCTAGAGCAATTTGAAATTACAAAAGTGAAGGGCTTGCCTGATGGTGGTGCTGAGCGTCAACATTCGGTTCATTCGTGTATGAAAGAGATGCAACAGGTAGATATTGTGCTTGTACACGATGCAGCACGCCCTTTTATTACACATGATATTATCGCTAATCTTGTACAAAGCGCACATGAACTCGGTGCAGCTATTGCAGGGGTTCGAGCGAAGGATACGATGAAAAAAGTATCAACGAATGGCATTATTGAGGAAACGGTTGATCGCGAAAGCCTATGGATGGTGCAAACACCACAAGCATTCCGTTTTGAGTTAATTATGGAAGCGGAGGACGTAGCTGAAAAAGTAGGTTTTCTCGGTACAGATGAGGCGATGTTGATGGAGCGTCTTGGACACCAAGTACACATCATAGAAAGTAGTTATGAAAATGTAAAAATGACGACGCAAGAAGACTTAGTATTTGGTGAGGCAATCTTGCGTAAGCGTGGATCATGCAATCTTTAAGAAATATTATTTATATATTTAATATTTAACTGTAGCTTGAAATTAAAGTTTGATTAATAATTTCACAAGAACATTGACTTAATTATAAATTAAATGAATCCATTTATAAAAAAAGCTCGATCAATTTGTTTACCTTTATTGAACCAAAGCCCTGTTAACCATCCATGTAGCGCAAAAATCAGCGCTTCCCATAGAAGATGAAAATGTACTCAGAACGGGTATTGAATACTATGGCTGTGAGAGGAAGATCGGTTAGTATAAATGGCGAAGGAATTAGAGAAGATTAAGTAATAAGTCGTTTGTTTCATCAAAACAAAAAGAAATAGCCATCATCTGGTGCCATAGTGAGGTGGCTATTTCCAAAATTATGATGGTGGGTGTTAGTCGAATAAAGTCCCTTTTATGCTATGTTTATCCAATTATGTTTAAGACGAAAAACAGGAACACCTACACAATTATGATCACTCGACAGTCCTATAAAAAAAGAAAAAGACTCTAATTTTAGTGGTTTACTCTTCTTCATTTGCAAGTTGTCCTTGCTCATCACTTCAACTTCCGCAATTCATCCACAAAAGCACGGCGTTTTGGATAGCTTTGTAGTAGATCTGCAATTAGTTGGGTTGCTTCGAGCATATAGCCGGCTTTACGCATGATTGTAATAGTACGGCAAACTTCTTGATAGCGTCTGCGGTCGGATGCTTGCTTTGCGCTTGAAGTAACAGTATCGATGAAAAGTGCGCAAACTTCTTCGTAATAATGCTCTCTAATATGTGGATAGTACTGTTCGATTCGCATTGGTCGTTCTTTGCAATAGTCCAGAATGTGTGCGTATTGTTTTTCCTCTACAATGAGTGTGGCATAAAAGTAGGGATTGTGCTTTTTTAATTGCTCTAGTAGTTGGTTGAATGTTTTTGACCATTGCTGTGCTGAATGGAGTTTTTTGAATTCGTCATAATATTCGTTGTCACCGTCTAACAATAACTGTAAGGCTAATTCGCACATATCTTCTTTATTATCTAATGCTTTATGTGCTGTAAAGGCATAGCGCTTCCATTCATTCACGATTCCTGGGAAATCATGGTTGTGTTGTTGACCATCTTGAGAAAGTTGCAATACTTTTGCATAATCACCTTGCTCTATAGCAGATAAAATAACCCGTTCACGCATACCTGCATCTTCTATATTTTGCTCTAAAAACTTCTCCACATCTTCGTTGCTATATTTGGAGGATATTATTTGGAATTGCAATTCTTTTAGTTGTTTATTCATATAATTAGCATTCCAACTATCTCCTTGTGTACTAAGAGAATGTAGGAGGGCAACGTATTTCTTTTCGATCGCATCATCGTGGCATAAAGGAATGCATGATTGGAGGAAGGATATACGCCAGTCCGGCCAGCTGTCTAAACCTGTATGCATCGCTTCTTTTATAATTAATTCATACACTGTTTCATACTGCTCTGTATTCCAAACATCTCCACCCTCCCTAATGGCGTCTTCAATAAATGCTAGGCTTTCTTCTATAGAATCACCGAAATCACCATTTGAGTCATCACTATAGTGTAAAGCATCGAATGTATGTTTGAAACAGAGTAGGCTAAGTTGAATGGCGGTGAAATATTCACCATTTTCGATGTGTTCTCCGATGTGACCTTGTATCGTTTTGACTCCCCGTAATGCTTTAGACGATTGGTTCCATGGAATGAAACTGCTGCGGCGATCTTGGACGGCATTGATATGATGTACGATTAACTTTTCAGCAGCATTTAAAGCGTCATCCGGTGCTGTGATGAGCATCTCCAACTCTTTTATAAAGGTAGGGTGATTTTTCCCTACTTTCATAATGATTTCTACTAATTGTTCTTTCGTTTGTGATTGTAATAATTGTTGAAGCGATGGTTTGGCTGTTGTTTGTACTGAGGTAGTGCCCTGCTGATGCTGAATTGCATATAAGGCGGCAGCGATATGTTTACAATCATCATCATAGGGGCAATCACAATCAGCATATAAAATATCTCCTTTCCTATTCATGCGTATATCGACAATGTATGTAGATGAGCCAGCGACTTCAGCTTGCCAATTATGTTCGTCAATTTGTATGATATCCTCTACAAGGCCGTTTGTATAATAATCGAGTCCACGTTTTAAAATGGTTTTGTTGAATTGTTTTTCGAAAGTGTTAATGTTCATGGAAACCCCCATTTTGTTATGCCTTTAGAACAAGAATATCAAAAATGATGGGCAAAGGGTATATAGTATGAAGAGTATTGGAGGATACGTGTTGATTTTTTTGCACAATAATTTTTAAACGATAAAAAGGTCATTTGCCAAAATCAATAGGGTGCTTATTTAAAAATATGTTATATCGCATTTGACAATTTGGCTAAATGCGATTCTTTTTTTGTCTCAATTATATTTTTGGGTGAATAAGAAAAATGAACTCGATGAAATTTTGATGAAAAACCTTCGCTGTGTCTAAGTATACCCTTTGAAAAAGACATTTTTGTGCTCAGGATATATTACATAATATGGATCATCATCAAAAGTTAGGGATGACATTTTAATAAAATACTTGTTGATTGGAGTGGAGTCAGCGTGACTCCTTGTATACTAAGAGTTTCAAAACGATCAAGAAAGGGATTTTTACGTGTAAAATGAAATAGTGGATATATGTTTAATAAGGTAATAGAATAGATGAAAAAGATGTGAGGGGTGTTTATTGTGTCATTAAATGAATGGTTAAATCAAAAGGTTCCAGAAATTACAGGTTCATTAACTAGTATAAATAAACAGTACATCGACGTTGACAATTCAATAGGCTTTGTTGGACGAGATAGTGTTTTTAAAATAATAGATAATTTTCATGAAGTACTGTTTCCGGGCATTTTTACGGTAAAGCCTATTGATGAAACAAGGGTGAATGTAGTTTGCAGTAATAAGCTGCGTGAAACAGCATTAGATTTACGGGATATTATCGAAAAAGTATTGTTTTATAATATGGAGGACCGTGATCCTGCCAATTGCGAGAAGTATTGTCGTGAACAAGCAGATAAAATTGTTATGGATTTGATTAATCGGTTTCCTGCCATTCGCCAAGTTTTACAAACAGATATTCAAGCGGCATATAATGGTGACCCAGCAGCTCTTTCCACAGAAGAAATTTTGCTAAGCTATCCATCTATTGTGGCTGTTTATATTCACCGAATCGCGCATGAGCTATATGAGATGGGCGTACAAATTGTACCTCGTATTATGTCAGAATATGCGCATCGGTTAACTGGTATCGATATTCATCCGGGGGCTACCATAGGGGAATCATTCTTTATTGACCACGGAACAGGTGTCGTCATAGGTGAAACTTGTGCTATCGGAAAGAATGTGAAAATTTATCAAGGTGTAACATTAGGTGCATTAAGCTTCCCATTAGATGAAAATGGTAATCCGATTAAGGGCATTAAGCGTCATCCGAATATTGCGGACAATGTTGTCATTTATGCTGGTGCTACGATTTTAGGGGGCGAGACGACGATTGGGCATGATTCCGTCTTAGGGAGCAATATTTGGCTAACACATTCTGTTCCCCCTTATTCGCGTGTTTATAATTCACAGCCATCACCGAATATTAGCAATAGTCAAATGAAAAATATAGAGTATCATATTTAAAAAACGTTGGGCAGTCTAGGGAGTATAGCTTTCTAAACTGCCCATTACTGCTAGAGGAGGATAATTATTAAAGCGCTTTTCAAACACCCTTTGGCAAACTTTGATATGATAATGATAAATATTAATTAAAGGAAGATGAATATGTTTCGAGTTGGACAAGGATTTGACGTACACGCATTTGAAGAAGGACGTCCATTAATTATCGGAGGTATAACAATTCCTCATGAAAAAGGGCTAGTAGGCCATTCTGACGCAGATGTTTTATTACATACTGTAACAGATGCAGCATTAGGGGCTATTGGAGAAGGAGATATTGGTCGACACTTTCCAGATACAGACCCTGCATTTAAAGATGCAGATTCAGCAAAATTATTAGAGCACATCTGGAAAATTGTTGAGGATAAAGGGTATGTTCTAGGTAATGTTGATTGCACTATCATGGCGCAGCGACCTAAAATGGCACCGTATATTGAGCAAATGCAAAATCGTATTGCGGAATTGTTGAACGCAGAGCCCTCACAAGTTAATGTCAAGGCGACAACAACTGAACGATTAGGTTTTACAGGTCGTGAGGAAGGGATTGCCGCAATGGCGACAATTCTATTGATTAAGAAGTAAAAGCAGGCTATCAGCGCTTTTATTTCCTGTAGCAGAGTGGTAAAATGAACAAAATCAATTTTTGATCGAAAATTTAGGAGGCTTTTAATTATGGCGAAAGAAGTTCGTGTTCGTTACGCGCCATCCCCTACTGGTTACTTACATATCGGTGGTGCGCGTACAGCGTTATTCAATTATTTATATGCAAAACATCATAACGGTAAATTCATCGTACGTATTGAGGATACAGATATTGAGCGTAATGTAGAGGGCGGAGAAGCGTCTCAGCTAGATAACCTAAAATGGTTAGGTATTGAATACGATGAATCCATCGATATTGGTGGACCATACGCACCTTATCGTCAAATGGAGCGTCTTGATATTTATAAAGAGCATGCTGAAAAGCTTTTAGAGCAGGGCGTAGCTTATAAATGCTTCTGTTCTTCTGAAAAATTAGAAGCATCTCGTGAAGAGCAAAAGGCACGAGGAGTAGCTGCACCAACGTATGACGGTACTTGTCGTCATTTATCAGCAGAGGAAGTTGCTGCTAAAGAGGCTGCTGGTGAAACTTATACAATACGTATGCGTGTACCTGAGAATGTAACTTATGAGTTTGAGGATTTAGTACGTGGACAAGTTACATTTGAATCAAAAGATATTGGTGACTGGGTAATTGTTAAAGCAAACGGTATTCCAACATATAACTATGCTGTAGTTCTAGATGATCACTTCATGGAAATCTCTCATGTTTTCCGAGGCGAAGAGCATTTATCTAACACACCAAAACAAATGATGATTTTTGATGCATTTGGCTGGGAGTATCCAAGCTTTGGCCATATGACATTGATCATTAATGAAAACCGTAAAAAATTATCAAAACGTGATGAATCCATTATTCAATTCGTAACGCAATATAAAGATTTAGGCTACCTTCCTGAGGCAATGTTTAATTTCTTTGCATTACTTGGCTGGTCTCCAGAAGGAGAAGATGAGATTTTCTCCAAAGAAGAATTTATTAAAATCTTTGATGAGAAACGTCTGTCAAAATCACCATCAATGTTTGATAAGCAAAAACTTACATGGATGAATAACCAATACATTAAAAAATTATCTTTAGAAGAAGTGGTGGTATTATCTTTACCGCACTTACAGAAAGCCGGCTTATTACCAGAAGAGCTGACACCAGAACAACATGCATGGGCAACAGATTTAATTGCACTGTATCATGACCAAATGAGCTTTGGTGCTGAAATAGTAGATTTATCCAGCCTATTCTTTAACGATCATATTGAATATGATGAAGAAGCAAAAGCTGTTTTAGCAGGTGAGCAAGTACCTGAGGTCATGGCAGCATTTAAGTCACAGCTTGAAGAGCTAGAAGAATTTACACCAGATGCAGTAAAAGCTGCTATTAAAGTTGTGCAAAAAGCGACGGGTCATAAAGGTAAAAATTTATTTATGCCAATCCGTGTTGTCACAACTGGAGAAACTCACGGCCCAGAGCTACCAAATGCTATTTGTTTAATTGGTAAAGAGAAAGCAATTGACCGTGTAGAAAAATTTGCGCAATAAATAGAATTTTATTGACAATTTATTAGTTCGTTGTAAAATGAATTTACATTGAGAAAGCGTTGATAAGGAGAAGTAAGTGGCGCATGCTCTAAAGAGAGGACCATCACCGGCTGAAAGTGGTCTGAGCCTAGGCAAAACTGAAATGCACCTTTGAGCATAAGGCTGAACAATAGTAGGCTTTATCGATTCGTTCCCGTTACAGAACGTCCAGAGTGGAGGGCTATGCCTTCAATCAGAGTGGAACCGCGCAATTTAAATTTAGCGTCTCTGTCATTCCTTATGGGAATGATGGGGACGTTTTTTATTTATCTTCATTCAGCAAATGTTTTTTGTATCGAAAGCATAGCGGCAGATGTTTTATGCGTGTAAGCATAGCGGCAGCGGCAGATACAGAAGACTCCCACCTCTACAGGTGGTGAGATGAATGCAGTTTTGTTTCCTTTTCAGTGGGTGTCCAAACACCAACTGAAATAGAGGAACTCAGTCTAAGAAAGCCACGTCCTGTGGCAATTTATCTGTGCGAAAGCGAAGCGGCAGCAACACACGACTGAGTGCTCAACATATGTTGCTGCCGCTACGTTAGCACTACGCTTTCGCACAAAAAACATATGTTGGCCCAAAGCCTCTGGCGGATGTCACGGATTTTCAAAGGAATGAATAAAAGGATGTTAGCCTAAAAATCTTCGCATCCTAGTTAACTCTGTAGAACAATCAACATCAGCACAGTATTTCAAAGTCCAAGGATGCAGTTGATTATGTGAAAATTTCAAAGGATCAAGGCAGATCAAAAAGAAAAGGGGGAGTTTTTTGTGTTTAAAAGAATGAAGGAAGATGTAGAAACCATTTTTGAAAATGATCCAGCTGCGCGCAGTGTGCTTGAAGTTGTGCTAACATATTCGGGGCTGCACGCTACTTGGGCGCATCGAGTTGCTCACTGGTTCTTTAAAAAGCGTTTTTATTTTATAGCCCGTACCATTTCACAAATTAGTCGCTTCTTCACTGGAATTGAAATTCATCCTGGGGCGAAGATTGGTCGACGTTTCTTCATAGATCATGGGATGGGCGTTGTGATTGGTGAAACATGTGAAATTGGCGATAATGTAACTTTATATCAAGGTGTGACTTTAGGCGGTACAGGTAAAGAAAAAGGAAAACGTCATCCGACATTAGAGGATAATGTACTTGTGGCAACAGGCGCAAAAGTATTAGGCTCGATTACAATTGGTGAGAATAGTAAAATTGGCGCAGGCTCAGTTGTTTTAAAAGAAGTGCCACCAAATGCTACAGTTGTCGGTATACCTGGTAAAATAGTGATTAAGGATGGAATTCGTCTAGAGAAAAAACTTGACCATCAAAATATACCTGATTTAGTAGAAGAACGTTGTCAAGTTTTCGAGAAGCAGATTGCTACCTTGTAACAAGAGATCGAACGCTTACAAAAGGAGAGAGAAACACGATGAGTATACAAATCTTTAACTCATTAACACGACAAAAAGAACCTTTCGTACCGCTAGAAGAAGGCAAAGTGAAAATGTACGTTTGTGGTCCCACGGTTTATAACTATATTCATATTGGGAATTCACGACCTGTAATTGTCTATGATACAGTACGCCGATATTTTCAGTACAAAGGGTATGATGTGAAGTTTGTATCAAATTTCACAGATGTAGATGACAAAATTATAAAGGCTGCTAACGAGCTAGGTGAAGAAGTTCATGAATTAACAGAGCGCTTTATTAACGCATATTTTGAAGATGTTATAGCTTTAGGCTGTAAAAAAGCTGACGTGCATCCACGCGTTACAGAGCATATGGATGATATCATTGAATTCATTCAGGTGTTAATGGATAAGGGTTATGCTTATGAGTCTGCTGGTGATGTGTACTATCGAACGCGTAAATTTAATGGGTACGGTAAATTGTCCCATCAATCAGTTGATGATTTAAAAATCGGTGCTCGTATTGAAGCTGGTGAGAAGAAAGACGATGCATTAGATTTTGCTTTATGGAAAGCTGTTAAACCAGGTGAAATTTACTGGGAGAGTCCATGGGGAAAAGGTCGTCCTGGCTGGCATATAGAGTGCTCTGTAATGGCTAGAGAGCATCTGGGAGATACAATTGATATTCATGCTGGTGGCCAAGATTTAACATTCCCACATCATGAAAATGAAATTGCTCAATCTGAAGCTCATAATGATAAAACATTTGCGCGTTATTGGATGCACAATGGGTATATTAATATTGACAATGAAAAGATGTCCAAATCTCTAGGGAATTTTATACTTGTCAATGATATCCGCAAACAAATTAACCCACAAATTTTAAGATTCTTTATGCTTTCTGTGCACTATCGTCACCCAATTAACTTTTCAAAAGATTTAGTGGATGCTGCTGCAACTGGATTAGAACGAATCCTAACTGCTTACAACAATATCAAGCATCGATTAACAGCTACTGCTAGCTTAGGTGATCATTCAGAACAATGGCTTGAAAAAATTGAGGAACAAAAAGCTCATTTTGAAGAAGCAATGGATGATGATTTTAATACAGCCAATGGTATTTCTGTATTGTTTGAATTAGCCCGTATTGCTAATATTTATTTAAATGAAACAAACACTAATGAAAAAGTATTATCGCATTTTATGGAAACTTTTGAGGCGCTAGGTGACGTCTTAGGTATTGAATTTGCTAAAGAAGAAGAGCTGTTAGATGAAGAAATTGAAGCCCTTTTACAAGAGCGTGTAGAGGCACGTAAAAACCGTGATTTTGCCCGTTCAGATGAAATTCGTGACCATTTGCAAGCACAAGGTATCATTTTAGAAGATACGCGACAAGGAACTAGATGGAAACGAGGGTAAGTAACTTGGATAAACTCCGTAACAAAGATGTTAAACAATTGAATGCGCTAGCGTTAGCCTATATGGGAGATGCCGTTTTAGAACAAAAGGTTCGTGAGCATTTACTACGCGCTGGCCGTGTCAAACCAAACACGCTTCATAAAGAAGCCACACATTATGTGTCAGCAAAAGCGCAATCTATGATTGTTCATCGGATGATAGAGGAAAGCTTTTTAACAGAGGAGGAATTGGCTGTGTTCCGTCGCGGACGCAATGCCAAATCCGGCTCTGTGCCAAAAAATACAGATGTTCAAACTTATCGTAATAGCTCAGGTTTTGAGGCAGTGCTTGGAAGTTTGTATTTGTTAAATGAACTAGAACGCGTTTATGAAATTATTGCATACGCTATTCAAATAATCGAGGAATCGAAAGGAGTGTCGAAATAATGGCAGAGCAAAATGGTGAAATAATTGCCGGTAAAAACCCAGTGTTAGAAGCACTTCGTTCAGGCCGTGATATGAATAAAGTATGGATTGCAGAAGGTGTGAAAAAATCAGGCGTAAATGAATTACTTGATTTAGCACGAGAACGTGGTGTCATTGTTCAATTTGTCCCGAAAAAAAAGGTTGATCAATTATCAGATGCTAATCACCAAGGAATTGTTGCCTCCGTTGCAGCATATAAATATGCAGAGCTAGAGGATTTATTTGCTGCAGCAGTAAATAAACAGGAGGATCCATTTTTTTTAATATTAGATGAGCTGGAGGACCCCCATAATCTAGGTTCTATTATGCGAACTGCGGATGCGATAGGAGCACATGGGATTATAATACCAAAGCGTCGTTCAGTAAGCTTAACGGCAGTGGTGGCAAAGGCTTCGACAGGAGCTATTGAGCATGTACCTGTAGTACGTGTGAATAACCTTGCTCAGACAGTCGATGAACTTAAAGAACGAGGTGTATGGATAGCTGGTACAGATGCAAAGGGTTCTGCAGACTATCGAAAAATGGATGCTACATTACCGCTTGCGATTATTATTGGTAGTGAAGGCAAGGGAATGGGTCGCCTGCTAAAAGAGAAATGTGACTTTTTGTACCATCTACCCATGGTTGGGCATGTCACATCACTAAATGCATCAGTAGCTGCTGCACTCTTAATGTACGAAGTGTATCGTAAACGTCAAGAAGCGATTGAGTAGGCATGAAAAACATTTTGCTTGTTGACGGCTATAATATGATTGGGGCTTGGAAAGAGCTGCGGCCTTTACGTGATGCGAATTTTGCAGATGCGCGTAGAAGATTGAGTGAATTGATGGCCGAGTATAAGGCAGCAATGGGATGGCGTGTCATTATCGTTTTTGATGCACATCTTGTACCAGGTGTGGAGCAATCTTATATAGAAAATGATGTGGAAGTCATTTATACACGGAAAAACGAAACAGCAGATGAACGTATTGAAAAAATGACACATGAATTAAAGGCTAGAAATGTTCAAATCTATGTAGCAACTTCTGATATGGCGGAGCAAAGCGTTATTTTTGGTAATGGTGCTTTACGAAAATCCGCAAGAGAGCTCGAAATTGATATGGGCATTATCCAACAAAAAATTTCACATGATGTAAAGCGGAAACAAGATACCAAACCGCCTTCTCGCATAGAATTAAAGCCAGATGTTGCATTAGCCTTTGAAAAATGGCGACGTGGTTTGAAATGATTGATTGACGCATATTTTCCAATTCCGTTATACTGTTCCTAATTATCTGTTGTGGCTGAGGTGATACCATGTTTAAAAATAGCATTGTACAAGTGACACAAGATTTTGAACGATTCAATGATGAAGAACTTATTGAAATGGTGCATCAAGGTAATACAGATGCGTTAGATTATTTAATTACAAAATACCGTTTATTAGTAAGAGCGAAGGCAAGATCCTATTTTTTAATTGGAGCAGATAAGGAAGACATTGTGCAAGAAGGTATGATTGGCTTGTATAAAGCGATACGAGATTTTAAAGGAGATAAGCTGGCTTCTTTTAGAGCATTTGCTGAGCTGTGTATTACAAGGCAAATTATTACAGCGATTAAAACTGCAACTAGACAAAAACATATTCCACTTAATTCTTATGTATCCTTGGACAAGCCGATTTTTGATGAAGAATCAGATCGCACGTTAATGGATGTGTTAACAGGCGCTATTATGGATGATCCAGAAGAATTGATGATTCATAGAGAAGAGTTTGGCTATTTAGAAGAAAAGATGAGTGAGATTTTAAGTGAACTAGAATTACAAGTACTAGCTTTATACTTAGATGGACAATCTTATCATGAGATTTCTGCTAAATTAAATCGCCATGTGAAGTCCATTGACAATGCACTGCAAAGAGTAAAGCGTAAATTAGAGAGGCATTTAGTCCTCGAGGAAATGTCCTAACGATTGCATACCTTTGTTGACATGGGCAATTTTAGGTGGTAGTCTTTAAAAGACAAAGTGCCGAAAAGGTGATTATATGGCAAAAAAAGTCGTGTTAAATTGTGGAAAATGCGGGTCGAGAAATTACACGTTACCAGCTAAAGAAGGCTCAACTGTACGCCTCGAATTAAAGAAATTTTGCTCGCATTGCAATGAACATACAGTGCATAAACAAACGCTATAAAGTAACTTGTAAATAGACAGATATGATTGATTCGGAGGTTAGGCTAGAATGGGCAAAATTAAAGACTTTTTGAGCAATGTAATGTCGGAAATGCGCAAAACAAGCTGGCCAAAAAGTAAAGAACTGACGAAATATACAGTCGTTGTAATTTCAACTGTTGTAATTATGGCTTTATTTTTTGTGTTAGTAGACCTAGGTATTTCATCATTATTCCGCTGGTACTTAGATTTATAATTTAGTAAATAGCATGTTAATACTTCTGAAATAGCCCGTCCAATGCAATAACGGGTTTTTTCGTTTGTTTTATGAAGTAAACAGCAGTAAAATATTCTCATTATGATTAAGTAGGCTACGAGTGAGAGTATGAGCGTAGCTATAGATGACTATGCTAGTTTCGGTATATATCATCAGGCTTTCGCTAGCTATTAGCGAAAGCTATGTTTTTCTAAATGAGTAGTTTGTGAAAAGAGTGATGGGTGCTTTAGCATTTTGCGATTCATTTTCACTTTTATTTGTAAGGGAGGGACGGACGAGAAGTCCTAGTAGTTATGGAGAAAAATTGGTATGTTGTTCATACGTATTCAGGGTATGAAAATCGTGTAAAAGCAAACCTAGAAAAACGTGTTGAAACAATGGGGATGCAAGATAAGATTTTCCGTGTAATCGTGCCTGAACATGAGGAAACAGAAATGAAGGATGGAAAAAAACGTACAATGATGCGTAAAGTCTTTCCGGGATATGTATTAGTAGAACTAATCATGACGGATGACTCTTGGTATGTTGTACGTAATACACCAGGTGTAACGGGCTTTATCGGTTCGTCGGGCGGTGGTGCAAAACCAACACCTTTATTACCGGAAGAAGCGGATCGTCTGCTACAACAAATGGGTATGTCTGAAAAAGTTGTTGAAGTAGATATTTCGGTGGGAGAGGCTGTCGAAGTATTGGAAGGGCCTTTTGCACACTTCCAAGGACGTGTTGAAGAAATTGACACCGAAAAAGGAAAAGTGAAAGTGACTGTTGATATGTTTGGTCGTGAAACAATTATGGAGCTAAGTTTTGAACAAATAAAGAAAATCTAATGTGAGAAACCGCATTGTAAAATACTTAGATGTAAGTTTCGCAGATTTTGTAAATTACTACTTGCTTAAAAAAATTAAAAGTGGTATCATTTCATAGGTCAGACTGTCATACTTTGTTTTGGCGTCTGCAATGATAATTTTAATGTTATCGGCACTTAGCTGACAGACAGATATTGAGTGGGAGGGGCAACCCAATTACCACATCACGGACTTAAGGAGGTGTGTCTCGTGGCTAAAAAAGTTATTAAAGTTGTAAAACTTCAAATCCCTGCTGGTAAAGCAAATCCAGCTCCACCGGTTGGTCCTGCATTAGGTCAAGCAGGTGTGAATATCATGGGATTCTGTAAAGAATTCAATGCGCGTACGGCTGATCAAGCTGGTCTTATTATTCCAGTTGAAATTTCAGTATTCGAAGACCGTTCTTTCACTTTCATTACAAAAACTCCACCTGCAGCAGTTCTACTTAAAGTAGCAGCTGGTATCCAATCTGGATCTGGTGAACCAAACCGTAAAAAAGTGGCAACGGTTAAACGTGATAAAGTTCGCGAAATCGCTGAAACTAAAATGCCAGACCTTAACGCTGCTTCAGTAGAAGCTGCTATGTTAATGGTTGAAGGTACTGCACGAAGCATGGGAATTGTTATCGAAGACTAATCCCTGTTACTTGATGTTTTGTTTTTTGGAAGGTTGCGAAGTTTCTTTGTGAACGCGCAACCTTTATTCGTGGGAGGTAAAATCCGCTACAACCACAATCAAGGAGGAATTATATAATGGCTAAAAAAGGTAAAAAACTGCAAGATGCAGCAAAATTAATCGATCGTAACACACTTTACAGCGCACAAGAGGCAATTGAACTTGCTCAAAAAACTAGCACAGTAAACTTCGACGCTACTGTAGAAGTTGCTTTCCGTCTAGGTATTGATACTCGTAAAAACGACCAACAAATCCGTGGTGCTGTAGTACTACCAAACGGTACTGGTAAAACTCAACGCGTATTAGTATTTGCTAAAGGCGAAAAACTTAAAGAAGCTGAAGCAGCTGGTGCTGATTATGTAGGCGATGCAGAGTACATCCAAAAGATCCAACAAGGTTGGTTTGATTTCGATGTAATCGTAGCAACACCTGACATGATGGGTGAAGTTGGTAAACTTGGTCGCGTTTTAGGACCAAAAGGCTTAATGCCAAACCCTAAAACTGGTACAGTTACTTTTGATGTAACAAAAGCAATCGAAGAAATTAAAGCTGGTAAAGTAGAATACCGTGCTGATAAAGCTGGTATCATCCACGCTCCAATTGGTAAAGTTTCTTTTGCAGCAGATAAATTAGTAGAAAACTTCTTAACTGTATTTGATGTAGTACAAAAAGCAAAGCCTGCAGCTGCTAAAGGTACTTACATGAAATCTGTAAACGTTACAACTACAATGGGTCCAGCTGTTAAAATCGATGCTTCTAACGTAGTGGTAAAATAATCAATCTAACTTTTCATATAAATATATTGACAGTGAACTTGTATCTATGATATGATGTTTGCTGTTGTGAATCATCCATTTGTACCGTAGACAGTAGGAGTGACTTGTCACTTAATGTTCCTACCGAGGACATCGGAATTCGGATTCTTATTTAAAGATGATGACTTTCAGCCTCTGTGTCTATTTTGACCCAGAGGCTTTTCTTTTGTCGGTATAAATGACCCATTCTTATAGGAGGTGTCATAATGAGCAAAGCAATCGAAAACAAACAAGTACAAGTTCAAGAGATTACTGAAAAATTCCAAAACGCTGCTTCTGTAGTAGTTGTGGATTACCGTGGTCTTAATGTTGCACAAGTGACAGAGCTTCGTAAACAACTTCGTGAAGCTGGCGTTGAGTTCAAAGTATACAAAAATACATTAACTCGTCGTGCTACTGAAGCTGCTGGTCTTGAAGGAATCAACGACGTATTAGTTGGTCCTAACGCAATTGCGTTCTCAAATGAAGATGTAATAGCTCCTGCTAAAATCATCAACGAGTTCGCAAAGAAAAATGACGCTTTAGAAATTAAAGCAGGTATTATCGAAGGTACTGTTTCTTCAGTTGAAGATGTTAAAGCACTTGCAGAACTTCCATCACGCGAAGGTCTTCTTTCAATGCTTTTATCTGTACTTCAAGCTCCAGTGCGTAACTTCGCACTTGCAACAAAAGCTGTTGCAGAACAAAAAGAAGAACAAGGTGCATAATTTTAAACGCATCATTACTTCTGCGGCTTAAACCGCAAAAACAAATACTATCCAATTTAGGAGGAAATTATAATGAATAAAGAGCAAATCTTAGAAGCTATCAAAGCTATGACAGTTCTTGAATTAAACGATTTAGTAAAAGCTATCGAAGAAGAATTCGGTGTAACAGCTGCAGCTCCTGTAGCTGTAGTTGCTGGTGGTGCTGCTGGCGCTGCTGAAGAAAAAACAGAATTTGATGTAGTATTAGCATCTGCTGGTGCAGAAAAAATCAAAGTAATCAAAGTGGTTCGTGAAATCACTGGTTTAGGTCTTAAAGAAGCTAAAGAAGTAGTTGATAACGCTCCTAAAGCTCTTAAAGAAGGCATCTCTAAAAATGAAGCTGATGAAATCAAGGCTAAACTTGAAGAAGTTGGCGCTTCTGTAGAAGTTAAGTAATCTCGCGTTACTTTTTAACAAAAGGAAAGCTCGTCATTTTGGCGAGCTTTTTTCTTCATTCTGAGGAGGCGTGAAAATGGCAGATCACTATTATACAAATAAGCCTCAAGCTGAAAGTAAACCTCGCCACTGGACATTCAAATTATTGGGACATTCGTTTTCCTTTGAGACGGATGCAGGTGTTTTTAGTAAAAGCGAAGTAGATTTTGGATCCCGTGTGTTAATAGATGCTTTTCAAATGCCTGATATTGATGGTGCAATTTTTGATGTGGGGTGTGGGTATGGACCAATCGGTTTATCGATTGCCAAAGCAAATCCAGATCGTACTGTTTTTATGATGGATATAAACGAGCGTGCAGTTGCACTCTCACAAAAAAATGCGCAAGTAAACGGTGTTCAAAATGTACGGATATTTGTGAGTGACGGACTATCGATGGTTGACAAGGATGTAAAAGCCGCAGCTATTTTAACCAATCCTCCAATTCGCGCAGGAAAAGAAACCATTTTCCGTTTTTACGATGGAGCTTACGATAAGTTAGTGTCATCTGGTGAGCTGTGGGTAGTAATTCAGAAAAAACAAGGTGCGCCATCAACAGTAAGTTACTTAGAAGAAAAATTTTCTGAAGTCGATGTTGTGGAGAAGAAAAAAGGGTATTGGATAGTATGTGCAAAAAAATAAATGAAATATGTATAAAATATTGACTTGACAAATTGGCTATGATAATATGATACAATGCAAAAATATTATTTTGAGGTCGTGTGCCCTTTTTGTATATGATTGTTTTAATATGGGTATACTTGCCAAGATAAGTTTAGTTAACCGAAAATGAGATCTTTTTGAAGACTCGTTTTCTTTTTGTCTTTCGAAATCATACACTATTTGTATGATTTTGCAAAGACCTAATATCGCTTTATTGAGGGGTGAATGAGTTGACAGGTCAACTAGTTCAGTATGGACAACACCGCCAGCGTAGAAGCTTTGCGCGTATTAAAGAGGTGCTTGAGCTTCCAAATCTGATTGAGATTCAAACGGCGTCTTACGAGTGGTTCCTTGAAGAAGGTTTACGTGAAATGTTCCGTGACATTTCGCCGATCGAGGACTTTACAGGCAATCTTTCATTAGAATTCATTGATTATTCATTAGGAGATCCTAAGTATGAAGTCGATGAGTGTAAAGAGCGAGATGTTACTTACGCAGCTCCATTACGTGTGAAAGTACGTCTTTATAACAAAGAAACAGACGAAGTGAAAGAACAAGATGTATTCATGGGTGATTTCCCATTAATGACTGAAACAGGTACGTTCATTATCAATGGTGCTGAACGTGTAATCGTTTCACAATTAGTCCGATCACCGAGTGTGTATTTCCATGATAAAACTGATAAAAACGGTAAAAAAGGTTTTGGAGCTACAGTTATTCCGAACCGCGGTGCGTGGTTAGAATATGAAACTGATGCAAAGGATGTAGTGTATGTACGTATCGATCGTACTCGTAAGCTACCAGTAACAGTGTTACTTCGTGCATTAGGGTTTGGTTCAGACCAAGAAATTATCGATATTATTGGTGATAACGAGTATTTACGTAATACGTTAGAAAAGGATAACTCTGAAAGTACTGAAAAAGCGCTTTTAGAAATCTATGAACGTTTACGTCCAGGTGAGCCGCCAACAGTTGAAAGTGCAAAGAGCTTATTATACTCTCGCTTCTTCGATGCAAAACGCTATGATTTAGCGAATGTTGGTCGCTATAAAATGAATAAAAAGCTTCATATTAAAAATCGTTTATTTAACCAAACGATTGCTGAAACGCTTGTAGACCCAGAAACAGGCGAAATTTTAGTAGAGAAGGGTACAGTTCTTGATCGTCGTACGTTAGATAAAATCTTACCTTTCCTTGAGGATTCATCTAAAGGTATTGGTTACCGTGCTTTATCACAAGTTGGTGGAGTGCTTGAAGATGATGTAACAATCCAATCTATTAAAATTTATGCACCTAAAGATGAAGCACAAAAAGAAATCAATATTATTGGTAATGCGTATATTGATGAGGAAGTGAAAAATATCACGCCTGCTGATGTATTAGCTTCTGTAAGTTACTTCTTTAACTTACTGTACCATGTAGGGGCTACAGATGATATTGACCACTTAGGCAATCGTCGTCTGCGCTCGGTTGGGGAGTTATTACAAAATCAATTCCGAATCGGTTTATCTCGTATGGAGCGTGTAGTACGAGAGCGTATGTCCATTAATGATACAGCTGCTATTGTGCCACAGCAATTAATTAATATTCGTCCAGTAATTGCGTCAATTAAAGAGTTCTTCGGTAGCTCTCAATTATCACAATTCATGGACCAAACAAACCCATTGGCAGAGTTAACACATAAACGCCGTCTTTCCGCATTAGGGCCTGGTGGTTTAACACGTGAGCGCGCAGGTTTCGAAGTGCGTGACGTTCACTATTCTCACTATGGGCGTATGTGTCCAATTGAAACGCCAGAGGGTCCAAACATTGGTTTAATTAACTCATTATCTTCATTTGCCAAAGTTAATAAATTTGGATTCATTGAAACACCTTATCGTCGTATTGATCATGAAACAGGTAAAGTAACAGATCAAATTGATTACTTAACAGCTGACGAAGAAGACAACTACTATGTAGCACAAGCAAACTCACCATTAAATCCTGATGGTACATTTGCGAATGACGAAGTAGTAGGCCGTTTCCGTGGGGATAATACAGTATTCAATAAAGCGCAAATGGACTACATGGACGTTTCACCAAAACAAGTAGTTTCGGCTGCGACTGCATGTATCCCGTTCTTAGAAAACGATGACTCTAACCGTGCACTTATGGGTGCCAACATGCAACGTCAAGCGGTTCCTCTACTTAACCCAGAAGCACCATTCGTTGGTACTGGTATGGAACATGTTGATGCGCGTGACTCAGGTGCGGCTGTCGTGGCGAAATATGACGGTATCGTTGAGCATGTCGAAGCTCGCTCTATCCATGTTCGCCGAATTGAAGTCGTTGAAGGTAAAGAGGTTAAAGGCGATTTAACAAAATATAAATTACAAAAATTCATTCGTTCAAACCAAGGTACTTCATACAACCAACGTCCACTTGTTAAAGTTGGGGAACGTGTGAAGCCTCGTGATATTTTAGCAGATGGTCCTTCTATGGAAAAAGGCGAACTTGCTCTTGGTCGTAACGTACTTGTTGCGTTCATGACATGGAATGGCTTTAACTATGAGGATGCTGTTATTATGAGCGAACGCCTTGTAAAAGACGATGTTTATACATCTGTTCATATTGAAGAATATGAATCAGAGTCTCGTGATACAAAATTAGGACCTGAAGAAATCACACGTGATATTCCAAACGTTGGGGAAGATGCACTTCGTAATTTAGACGAACGTGGAATCATCCGCATCGGTGCTGAGGTACGTGATGGTGATATTCTTGTTGGTAAAGTAACGCCTAAAGGGGTTACAGAATTAACAGCAGAAGAACGCTTATTACATGCGATCTTCGGTGAAAAAGCGCGTGAAGTTCGTGATACTTCGTTACGTGTACCACATGGTGCAGGCGGTATTATTCTTGACGTGAAGGTATTTAATCGTGAAGATGGCGATGAATTACCACCAGGTGTTAACCAATTAGTTCGTGCTTACATTGTTCAAAAACGTAAAATACGTGTTGGGGATAAAATGGCCGGACGTCACGGTAATAAAGGGGTTATCTCTCGTATCTTACCAGAAGAAGATATGCCATTCATGCCAGATGGAACGCCTGTCGATATTATGTTAAATCCACTTGGTGTACCATCTCGTATGAATATCGGACAAGTTTTAGAACTACACTTAGGTATGGCTTCCCGTTACCTAGGCGTTCATATGGCAACACCAGTATTCGATGGTGCCAACGAGGAAGATGTTTGGGAAACAATGGAAGAGGCTGGCATGAATCGTGATGGTAAAACAATCCTGTATGATGGACGTTCAGGTGAACCGTTCGATAACCGTGTATCAGTAGGTATCATGTATATGATTAAACTTGCTCACATGGTTGATGATAAACTTCACGCACGTTCAACAGGGCCTTATTCACTTGTAACCCAACAACCGCTTGGTGGTAAAGCACAGTTCGGTGGACAACGCTTTGGTGAGATGGAGGTATGGGCACTTGAAGCATACGGTGCTGCTTACACACTTCAAGAAATCTTAACAGTTAAATCCGATGATGTTGTTGGTCGTGTGAAAACATACGAAGCCATCGTTAAGGGTGAAAGTGTACCAGAGCCAGGCGTTCCTGAATCATTCAAAGTATTGATTAAAGAACTTCAATCTCTAGGTATGGATGTAAAAATGTTAACAATCAATGATGAAGAAGTAGAGCTTCGTGATTTAGACGAAGAAGAAGATCTTCAGCCAGCTGATGCTCTTAACATTGCACCAAATGTAGATAAAGAAGAAGAGCCAGTAGAGTCATTTGAATAATTAATTTCAAATTAGTCGGGCAGGATTTAATGCCCTGTCCGACTTTTTCTTTTTAATGAATAACTATTTTAATCTTTTGTCAAAGAAGTACATTTTTTTGCAAACGATTGTCGAGCTGCGTAAAAGAGTCTTTATAAAGACCTATACTAGAGGGAGGTAGGCTCCTTGATAGACGTTAATGAATTTGAATATATGAAAATTGGTTTAGCTTCTCCTGACAAGATTCGCTCTTGGTCATACGGTGAAGTAAAAAAACCAGAAACAATTAACTATCGTACATTAAAACCAGAAAAAGATGGTTTATTCTGTGAGCGTATTTTCGGTCCAACAAAGGACTGGGAATGTCATTGTGGTAAGTACAAACGTGTACGCTATAAAGGCGTAGTTTGTGATCGTTGTGGTGTTGAGGTAACACGTGCTAAAGTACGTCGTGAACGTATGGGCCACATCGAATTAGCAGCACCAGTTTCTCATATCTGGTACTTCAAAGGTATTCCTAGCCGTATGGGTCTTATTTTAGATATGTCCCCACGTGCATTAGAAGAGGTAATTTACTTTGCATCCTATGTTGTTATTGAGCCAGGTGCAACAAACTTAGAAAGCAAACAACTACTTTCTGAAAAAGAGTATCGTGCATATCGTGAAAAATTCGGTAACACATTCGAAGCATCTATGGGTGCAGAAGCAATCAAGAAATTATTGGGCAAAATTGATCTTGAGGATGAAACCCAATCTTTAAAAGAAGAGCTGAAATCTGCACAAGGTCAACGTCGTACGCGTGCCATCAAACGTCTAGAAGTTGTTGAATCTTTCCGTAACTCAGGTAACTCACCTGAATGGATGATTTTAGATGTACTACCTGTTATTCCACCAGAGCTTCGTCCAATGGTGCAATTAGATGGTGGTCGTTTCGCTACTTCTGACTTAAACGATTTATATCGTCGTGTAATCAACCGTAACAACCGTTTAAAACGTTTACTAGACCTTGGTGCTCCAAGCATTATCGTTCAAAATGAAAAACGTATGTTACAAGAAGCTGTTGATGCATTAATTGATAACGGTCGTCGTGGTCGTCCTGTAACAGGTCCAGGTAATCGTCCGCTAAAATCACTTTCACATATGCTAAAAGGTAAACAAGGTCGTTTCCGTCAAAACTTACTAGGTAAACGTGTTGACTACTCTGGTCGTTCCGTTATTGTAGTAGGTCCAAACTTAAAAATGTATCAATGTGGTCTACCAAAAGAAATGGCTATTGAATTATTCAAGCCGTTTGTTATGAAAGAATTAGTTGAACGTGGTCTTGCTCATAATATTAAATCTGCTAAACGTAAAATCGAACGTTTAAACAACGACGTATGGGACGTTTTAGAAGATGTAATTCGTGAGCATCCAGTGTTACTGAATCGTGCACCTACACTTCACCGTCTTGGTATTCAAGCGTTCGAACCAACATTAGTTGAAGGTCGTGCTATTCGTCTTCATCCATTGGTATGTACAGCTTACAACGCTGACTTCGATGGTGACCAAATGGCGGTTCACGTACCATTATCAGCTGAAGCACAAGCAGAAGCTCGTCTATTAATGCTTGCTGCACAAAATATCCTTAACCCGAAAGACGGTAAACCAGTTGTAACACCTTCTCAAGATATGGTATTAGGAAACTATTACTTAACACTTGAGCGTGAAGGTGCTCGAGGGGAAGGCTCTGTTTTCTATGGTCCAAACGAAGTGTTAATTGCATATGATACAGGTCATGTTCACTTGCATACTCGTATTGCCATTAAAGCAAGTTCGTTAAGCAATCCAAGATTTACAGAAGAACAAAATAATAAATTCTTATTAACAACTGTTGGGAAAGTAATCTTTAACGAAATCTTGCCTAAATCATTCCCGTATATTAATGAGCCAACTGATTTCAACTTAGAGCAAGAAACACCAGACAAATTCTTTGTTAACTTAACAATTGACGAAGAAACGTTAAAAGAGCTTGAGGCTGATGCGACTTATAATGCACTTGATGAAAAGGGCAAAATTAATGCACAACGTATAGCTGTACTACGCAAATACTTTGCATCAGTACCAGTTGTGAACCCGTTCCGTAAAAAATTCTTAGGAAATATCATTGCCGAAGTATTTAAACGTTTCCACATTACAGAAACATCTAAAATGCTTGACCGCATGAAAAACCTAGGATTCAAATATTCAACACGCGCTGGTATTACAGTTGGTGTTTCTGACATTGTTGTATTACCAGATAAAGGCGATATTTTAGCAATAGCACAAGACAAAGTAGATAAAGTGCAAGCACAATTCCGTCGTGGTTTCATCACAGAGGAAGAACGTTATGACCGCGTTATCTCTAGTTGGAGTGCTGCGAAAGATGAAATCCAATCAAAACTAATGAAATCACTTGAGAAAACAAACCCAATCTTCATGATGTCTGATTCAGGTGCCCGTGGTAATGCCTCTAACTTTACACAATTAGCAGGTATGCGTGGTCTGATGGCCAATCCGGCTGGTCGTATCATTGAACTTCCAATCAAATCTTCATTCCGTGAAGGTTTAACGGTATTGGAATACTTCATCTCTACACATGGTGCCCGTAAAGGTCTTGCCGATACAGCCCTAAAAACTGCCGATTCAGGTTACTTAACTCGTCGTCTAGTAGACGTAGCACAGGATGTTATCGTTCGTGAAGATGATTGTGGAACTGACCGCGGTTTAACAATCGGCGCGTTAATGGAAGGTACAGAGTTAATTGAAGCGTTAGACGAACGTATTGTTGGTCGTCATACGAAGAAAACAATCTATCATCCAGAAACAGGCGAAGTGATTTTAGCAAAAGACGGATTAATCGATCAAGATATCGCTCGTATTATTACTGAGTTAGGTATTGAAGAAGTAACAATTCGTTCTGCATTTACATGTAATACAAAACATGGCGTATGTAAAAAATGTTACGGCATGAACTTAGCAACAGGTGAAGAGGTTGAAGTTGGAGAAGCAGTTGGTATCATTGCTGCTCAATCAATCGGTGAACCAGGTACACAGTTAACAATGCGTACATTCCATACAGGTGGGGTTGCCGGGGATGATATTACACAAGGTCTTCCGCGTATCCAAGAGATCTTTGAAGCACGTAATCCTAAAGGTCAATCAGTTATTTCTGATATCGCGGGTACTGTTTCAGACATCACTGAAATCCGTGAAGGTCTAAAAGAAATTACAATTGAAGGTGATGTAGAAACACGTAAATACCCAGCACCTTACAATGCGCGTCTGAAAGTACAAGAAGGCGACTTTGTAGAACGTGGTCAGGTATTGACAGAAGGTTCTATCGATCCAAAACAATTACTAAAAGTTAAAGACGTTTCAACAGTTCAAGAGTATCTGTTAAAAGAAGTACAAAAAGTATACCGTATGCAAGGGGTAGAAATTGGAGATAAACATATCGAAGTAATGGTACGTCAAATGCTTCGTAAAGTGCGTGTAATTGAAGCTGGTGATACAGAATTATTACCTGGTTCATTACTAGATATCCACCAATTCTCAGAGGCAAATGCAGATGCTGTTATAAACGGCAAAAACCCTGCAACTTGCCGTCCTGTAATTCTTGGTATTACAAAAGCTTCACTTGAAACAGAATCGTTCTTATCTGCCGCATCATTCCAAGAAACAACTCGTGTCTTAACAGATGCTGCAATTAAAGGTAAACGTGACGAACTTCTAGGATTAAAAGAGAACGTAATTATCGGTAAACTTGTTCCTGCAGGTACTGGTATGCAACGTTACCGTCAAATCCGCATTGAAAAAGATGAGCTTGATTTAGAAGAAACTATTTCTGCTGAATAACTATTAAAATGAGCTCCGGAGAGATGGTAAAAACCCATCTCTTCGGACTTTTTAAAGATATTAGTTGACAGTGGTAATTGGTAATGATAATATATTGAAGGTTGATAGTTAACTGTCTGTACTTCGGAGGATATGCAAATGTCTTATGATAAAGTAAGGGCTAGTAAAACAATCATAGGTACAAAGCAAGCAGTAAAAGCAATGCGCGATGGTTCAGTGAAAGAACTTTTTGTGGCACTTGATGCAGACAATTGGGTAACCGATTTGGCCATTACTTTCGCGAGAGAAATCGGTGTGCCAGTTATTCTTGTTGAGTCCAAAAAGGAACTGGGCAAGGCCTGTGGAATCCACGTTGGAGCAGCGGTTGTTGCTATTGCTGTAGAGTAGTTTTTGTGTATAAAACACAAAGACTTTGTTTTTACCCAAAAAATGAACCACCTGGATGTGTGGTATTAACAAGGAATAAATGAAGGGAGGAAATACCGATGCCTACAATTAACCAATTAGTACGTAAGCCTCGTCAATCTAAAAGCACGAAATCAAAATCACCAGCGTTAAACAAAGGATATAACTCATTTAAAAAATCTTTAACTGATGTTAAGTCTCCACAAAAACGCGGTGTTTGTACTCGTGTTGGTACAATGACACCTCGTAAACCAAACTCAGCGTTACGTAAATACGCTCGTGTACGTTTAACTAACCAAATTGAGGTTACAGCTTATATCCCAGGTGAAGGCCACAACTTACAAGAGCACAGTGTTGTTCTTATCCGTGGCGGACGCGTAAAAGACTTAGCGGGTGTTCGTTACCATATCGTACGTGGAGCTCTTGATACAGCTGGTGTAAACGGTCGTTTACAATCACGTTCTAAATACGGAACAAAACGCCCTAAAGAGAAAAAATAATTTAACGTTTAATTAACGTTATTTCATAAATGAGCCTCATACTAGTTGTCACAAATATCAAATCTTGCTAGCAGATTTGATATTGACTGACAAATACGACAAGGTCAACTTTATAAAAATAAATCGATAACTATTCGAAAGGAGGAAAACACATGCCTCGTAAAGGTCCTGTTTCCAAACGTGACGTGTTACCAGATCCAATTTATAGTTCAAAACTAGTAACTCGTTTAATCAATAAAATGATGGTTGATGGTAAAAGAGGTACTTCTCAAAAGATTTTATACGGTGCGTTCGAGATTGTTAAAGAACGTTCTGGTGAAAATCCAATTGAAGTATTCGAAGCTGCTCTAAATAACGTAATGCCAGTTCTTGAAGTACGCGCTCGCCGTGTTGGTGGTTCTAACTACCAAGTACCAGTTGAAGTACGTCCAGAACGTCGTACAACTTTAGGTCTTCGTTACCTAGTTAACTATTCTCGTCTTCGTGGTGAAAAAACTATGGAAGAGCGTTTAGCTAACGAAATTCTAGATGCTTCAAACAACACTGGTGCATCAGTTAAGAAACGTGAAGATATGCACAAAATGGCAGAAGCGAACAAAGCATTCGCTCACTACCGTTGGTAATTTAACCTATGTGTTAGCTAATTGGCTAACACAAGGTCTTTTATACAATCTTTACCCCAATATGGAAGGAGAAATTTCCTATGAAACGCGAATTCTCACTTGAGAATACTCGTAATATTGGGATCATGGCTCACATTGATGCTGGTAAAACAACAACAACTGAGCGTATCCTTTATTACACTGGTAAGATTCACAAAATCGGTGAAACACATGAAGGCGCTTCTCAAATGGACTGGATGGAGCAAGAGCAAGAACGTGGTATTACAATCACTTCTGCTGCAACAACAGCACAATGGGCAGGTCACCGTGTAAACATCATCGATACTCCTGGACACGTAGACTTCACTGTAGAAGTAGAACGTTCATTACGCGTACTTGACGGTGCTGTAACAGTACTTGATGCTCAATCAGGTGTTGAGCCTCAAACTGAAACTGTATGGCGTCAAGCTACAACATATGGTGTTCCACGTATTGTATTCATTAACAAAATGGATAAAACAGGAGCAGATTTCTTATACTCTGTAGGAACTCTACATGAGCGATTACAAGCAAATGCTCACCCTGTCCAATTACCTATCGGAGCTGAAGATCAGTTCTCTGCTATCATTGACTTAGTTGAAATGAAAGCTACTTTCTACGGTGATGAGAAGGGTACAGCAGTAACTGAAGGAGAAATTCCTGCAGAATACCGTGAACAAGCTGAAGAATACCGTGAAAAATTAATCGACGCCGTTGCAAGTGTTGATGAAGAAATCATGGAAAAATATTTAGAAGGCGAAGAAATTACTGTTGCTGAGCTAAAAGCGGCTATTCGTCGTGCTACAATCGCAGTAGAATTCTACCCAGTAATCTGTGGTACAGCATTCAAACACAAAGGCGTACGCCCAATGTTAAATGCAGTTATCGATTACTTACCATCTCCAGTTGATGTACCAGCAATCAAAGGTACTACAGTTGATGGTGACGAAGAGTTAGAACGTAAATCTTCTGATGAAGAGCCATTCTCAGCTCTTGCATTCAAAGTTATGACTGACCCATTCGTAGGTAAATTAACATTCTTCCGTGTGTACTCTGGAACATTAGATTCAGGTTCATACGTACAAAACTCTTCTAAAGGTAAACGTGAACGTGTTGGTCGTATCCTACAAATGCACGCTAACTCTCGTGAAGAGATTTCTAAAGTATTCGCTGGGGACATCGCAGCAGCAGTAGGTCTTAAAGATACTACTACTGGTGACACTCTATGTGACGAGAAAAACCTAGTTATTCTTGAATCAATGGAATTCCCTGAGCCAGTAATTTCTCTTTCTGTAGAACCAAAATCAAAAGCTGACCAAGATAAAATGGGTCAAGCTTTAGCTAAACTTCAAGAAGAGGATCCAACTTTCCGTGCTCACACTGACACAGAAACTGGACAAACAATCATCTCAGGTATGGGTGAGCTTCACCTTGATATCTTAGTTGACCGTATGCGCCGTGAATTTAAAGTAGAAGCTAACGTAGGTGCTCCAATGGTATCTTACCGTGAAACATTCCGTGGCTCTGCAAAAGTTCAAGGTAAATTCACTCGCCAATCTGGTGGTCGTGGACAATACGGAGACGTAACGATTGAGTTCTCTCCAAATGAAGAAGGTAAAGGCTTTGAATTCGAAAACGCTATCGTTGGTGGTGTAGTACCTCGTGAATACATTCCTGCAGTAGAAGCTGGTCTTCGTGACTCTCTTGACCGCGGTGTAGTTGCTGGATACCCACTAATCGACATTAAGGCGAAATTAGTATTCGGTTCTTACCATGACGTTGACTCGAATGAGATGGCGTTCAAAATTGCTGCATCTATGGCACTTAAAGAAGCTGCGAAACAATGTGACGCTGTTATCTTAGAACCAATGATGAAAGTTGAAGTTGTAATTCCAGAAGAATATCTTGGTGATATCATGGGTAACATTACTTCTCGTCGTGGACGCGTTGAGGGTATGGATGCTCGCGGTAACTCACAAGTTGTTCGTGCAATGGTTCCTTTAGCGGAAATGTTTGGTTATGCAACGACTCTTCGTTCTGCAACGCAAGGTCGTGGTGTATTCTCAATGACATTTGATCATTATGAAGAAGTACCAAAATCAATCGCTGCTGAAATCATCAAAAAAAATAAAGGTGAATAATTGAATTTTCATCTTGCATAAAGTATAACTAATTTGTAAGCTATGATTGCAGGATAGGGGATGGGCCCGTTCTCTATCAGCATTCATTCTATAAATTCCAAAAATAAAACATATAATTTTGAGGAGGCAATCTCTAATGGCTAAAGAAAAATTTGACCGTTCAAAAACGCATGCTAACATTGGTACAATCGGACACGTTGACCATGGTAAAACTACTTTAACTGCTGCAATTGCTACAGTTCTTTCTAAAAAAATGGGTGGTACAGCTAAATCTTACGCTGACATCGATAACGCACCAGAAGAAAAAGAACGTGGTATCACAATCAATACTTCTCACGTAGAATACGAAACAGAATCTCGTCACTATGCACACGTTGACTGCCCAGGACACGCTGACTATGTTAAAAACATGATCACTGGTGCTGCACAAATGGACGGTGGTATCTTAGTAGTATCTGCTGCTGATGGTCCAATGCCACAAACTCGTGAACACATCCTTTTATCTCGTCAAGTTGGTGTTCCATACTTAGTAGTATTCATGAACAAATGTGATATGGTTGACGACGAAGAATTATTAGAATTAGTGGAAATGGAAATCCGTGACCTACTATCTGAATATGACTTCCCAGGCGATGATATCCCTGTAATTAAAGGTTCTGCTCTTAAAGCTCTTGAAGGCGAAGCAGAATGGGAAGAAAAAATCGTTGAATTAATGGACGCTGTAGATTCTTATATCCCAACTCCAGAACGTCAAACTGACAAACCATTCATGATGCCAGTAGAGGATGTATTCTCTATCACTGGTCGTGGTACAGTAGCAACTGGCCGTGTTGAACGTGGTCAAGTTAAAGTCGGCGATGTAATCGAAATCGTTGGTATTACTGAAGAAGCAAAATCTACAACTGTAACTGGTGTAGAAATGTTCCGTAAATTATTAGACTACGCTGAAGCTGGTGACAACATCGGTGCATTACTTCGTGGTGTAGCTCGTGAAGAAATCCAACGTGGTCAAGTATTAGCTAAACCAGGCTCAATCACTCCACACACTAACTTCAAAGCTGAAGTTTACGTTTTATCAAAAGAAGAGGGTGGCCGTCATACTCCATTCTTCTCTAACTACCGTCCTCAGTTCTACTTCCGTACAACTGACGTAACAGGTATCTGTAACTTACCAGAAGGCGTTGAAATGGTAATGCCTGGTGATAACATTGAAATGACAGTAGAACTTATTGCTCCAATCGCTCTTGAAGAAGGTACTAAATTCTCTATCCGTGAGGGTGGCCGTACTGTAGGCGCTGGCGTAGTAGCTACTATCCAAAAATAATTTTAGCTTAAGCTAATTTTTCTAAACCAATCTGTAGGGACGCTTACAGATTGGTTTTTTATGTTAAAATTAATATAGCTAACAAATATACAATTTACATTTAAATTAAATTGTTTTATGTTCATTTAGTGTGGTTAATAACAGACTGCATTATGATAACTTATTTAAGTTAAATTAACTGATATTTTCGGGCTTGCAACGTTAAAAGCAAGATATCCTACTTGTTAAAAAGGAGTGCTTTAAAATGGAGTTGAAGATATTATTGATAGAGGATGATCCATCAATTTTTGAAATGATTCAGACAAGATTTACGCAGTGGTCGTTACAGGTGGTTGGACCTAAAAATTTTCAAAAGGTGATGGATGATTTTATTGAGGAAAAGCCGCATCTAGTCATAATTGATATTCAATTACCAGCCTATGATGGTTTTCATTGGTGTCGTGAAATTCGTCATATATCAAAGGTGCCAATCCTCTTTCTATCATCAAGAGACCATCCGATGGATATGGTTATGTCAATGCAAATGGGTGCTGATGATTTTGTGCAAAAACCTTTCCACATGGAAGTATTGCTAGCTAAGGTTCAGGCTATTTTACGTCGTACGTATGATTATATAGAAGAATCTTTGGATGTTACACGATTCAATGGTGCGGTTATTGACTATGCTAGAAGTGAGATTATGTATAATGGAAACATTGCCTCCTTAACTAAAAACGAACTCTTTATTTTACGTATTTTAGTGGAAAAAACAAATCAAATTGTTTCTAGAGATGATTTGATGAGAAAGTTATGGGATGATGAGCGCTTTGTTAATGATAACACTTTGTCAGTGAATGTTAATCGTTTACGTTCTAAGCTTGAGGATATAGGTTTACAGGATGTTATTTTAACCAAAAAGGGACTTGGTTATATTGCCGTCATACAAGGGACGTGATGAAGATGCCATTATTATTTATAAGAGAACGCTTAGCATGGATAAGTTACTTTCTATTTATGATTGCTGTACTCAACATTTTATTTTCATTAGACGTTGGTCTAGTAGGGGTATCTATTTGGTATGTAAATGTGATTTTGCTTGTTAGTTTTATAATGTTTCTTTTTTGGAGATATGTAGTCGAGATAAAGCAACTTAATGATTTCCTGGGAAATGTAGATAGTCAACTCGATGATGCACATAGCAGAAGCCTGGTGCTTTCCCCTTTTCAAACAGCTTACTTTACGAAAATAGAAGATATTTTTTATGATAAAAATGCAGAGCTAAATCAAGCAAAAGTTCAATTACAAGAGTATACTGATGAGCTTCTCGCATGGGTTCATGAAGTAAAAGCCCCATTAACAACTATTAATCTAATGCTGGATCATATAGAAGATTTGTCATTACGTCGTAAATTAGAGGCAGAGTGGCTAAGGCTACATTTATTGGTTGATCAGCAGCTGCACCAAACACGATTATCTTCCATTGAAAAAGATAATTATATGTTAGAAATGGAGCTACGAGCTGCTGTCTATAATGAAATAAAAGCTATGCAGGCATGGTGCATTGAAAAGGGTATCGGTTTTGATGTTGAAGAGTTAACAGATACAGTGATGACAGACGGTAAATGGCTAGCCTTTATCGTTCGACAAATTTTGTCTAATGCGATTAAATATAGTCCCACTAACTCAGAAATATTCATATTTACAGAGGTAGACCCAAACGGAGCAACACTATTACATATTAAGGATAATGGTATGGGCATTCGTAAAGAGGATTTACCCCGAATTTTCCAGAAGTCATATACAGGGACAGCTGGAAGGGAATCTAGTCAGTCAACAGGTATGGGTTTATACTTAGCACATAATGTCGCACAGAAGATTGGGATTCGTATTACGGTTCAATCCAATGTAGGGGAAGGCTCCATATTTACCTTGCGTTTTCCATTACAAAATGAATATGTCAAACTAACAGGTAGATGACGAAATTGTCACCTACCTTTTTATATTGTCATGTAAAACGCACGAATAAGCAAAGAAGACAGGGTACACTTGAACTATAGAAAGGGGCGTTTATAAGTGACAGTTTTAATTGGTCGTAAAGTAAAGAAGGTCTATGGTAAAAAATCAACAGCTCAAGAGGTTTTGAAGGGTATAGATTTAGAGGTTAATCAAGGAGAATTTGTTGGGATTATGGGTTCATCAGGTTCTGGAAAAACAACATTATTAAACGTTCTGTGCTCTATTGATTTTGCAACAGAAGGTGTTATTGAAATAAATGGTCAAAACTTACGAGGAATGAAGGAAAAGGCACTAGCTAATTTCCGTCGTGAGCAATTAGGTTTTATATTTCAGGATTATAATTTATTAGATACATTAACGGTAAAAGAAAATATACTATTACCGTTAGCTATTGGCAAGCTACCAAAGGCTGTTGCAGACAGTCGTGTAAAAGAGCTTACACATTTATTGGGGATTGCTGAGATTCTAAATAAATATCCCAATGAAATATCAGGTGGGCAAAAACAACGTACATCTGCAGCTCGTGCGCTAATTACAAATCCATCGCTAGTATTTGCAGACGAGCCTACTGGTGCACTTGACTCCAAATCAGCCACAGCACTTTTAAAAAATCTACAAAGTATTAATGAGGCGAAAAAGGCTACAATTATGATGGTTACGCATGATGCAGTAGCAGCAAGCTTTTGCACGCGTGTTTTATTCTTAAAGGATGGGCTTATTTATAGTGAGTTATATAAAGGTGATAAAACAAGGCAGGCGTTTTTCCAGGAAATCATGCATACGCAAAGTGTGCTAGGTGGTGACGGTTATGAGTCTTAGTAAGCTTGTATTACGTAGCATGAAGAAAAATATGAAGCACTATTACTTATATTTCTTTGCCCTTATTTTCAGTGTGACTTTATATTTTTCCTTTGTGACTTTGCAAAACAATGCTGATGTACTGGAAACTGTTAATAAGAGTGGTACAGCCACAGCGGGATTTGAAGCAGCAACATATATATTGTATTTTATCGTGTTATTCTTCGTACTGTATGCAAACCATTTATTTATGAGGCGTCGTAGTAAAGAAATTGGCTTGTATCAACTAATCGGTATGACAAAGGGTTTAATTGTACGTTTATTAGCAATTGAAAGTATTTTATTATTTGTTGGTGCAGTGGTTTTAGGTATGCTCGCAGGCTTCTTTAGTTCTCGATTATTTGCCATGATATTATTACGTGTTCTAGAAAAAGAGGCGCTTGTCACGATGACATTTAGTATCGAGGCATTACAGAAATCTATTATCGTCTTCGCTATACTCTTAGTAATTGTGCTTGTTCAGATGGCTTGGATGATTCACCGTGTGTCACTGCTATCTTTATTCAGCGCTGCTAAGCAAGCAGACGAGCGTGTCAAACGTTTTAGCCCATTACAAATGGCGATCGGTTTTATAGGGCTTGTATTGATTGTATATGGCTACTATGCATCAACAAAGCTCTTCGATATTGAAACTCCTGGCAACTTATTTGTTAATATGATGATAATTTTAGCTACTACTATAGGCGGGACATTTTTAGTATTCCGCTTCTCTGTAGCGTTTATAATGAACTCTATCCGTTTAAAGAAAAATGGACATTTAACAGTTCTCGATGTTTTAGCATTAACACCCATTATGCATCGTATGAAAAGTAACGCAAAATCCTTAACATTAATTACAGTTTTAACGGGTGTTTCTCTTGGGATTACAACACTATCATATATTGGGTATTATTCCTCAGAGTCGTCAGCATTTAGCCGAGTACCTGGAGATTTTATCTTACTTGAGGACAATGGTCAGGAATTTTTGAAAGAACTTGAGGAAAGCAATATTTCTTATGACAAAGTAGATTACCGTTTGCAGGCGGTAACAGCTTCTATAGCCCAATTAATGTCTAAAGATCAGAAGGACAGCCCATTTTATACCATGAAAGGAACAATATATACTATCCCGCTAAGTGATTATCAGCAAAGTGTACCTGAGGCAAAATTGTCTGGCAATAGTGTGATATTAACAAACTATGGCGGTTACATGGCAGAGATGTTTCCATTAGAAAAGGATCGTGAGGTTGTAGTATCGACTGGTAAACATGAGGAGACATTTCATGTTATAGATGTTCAAGATAAAAGTATCATAAGTGGAATTGTAACAGCTGGCGGTGGAGGACCCATTTTTGTCGTTACAGATGAAATGTTTGAAAAGCTAGGAGCACAATCAGAGCCTTTTCTTTGGCATAAACAAGCTACAATTAATTTAAAATCAAAGGAAGACATAACAACAGCAGAGAAACTATATATTCAAACAGGTGCAGGGGTTATTTTAGCGTTGAATAGTGATGGTTCATCAAAACAATATATTCAATCATCTTTTGAGAGCGAACACAAAGAGAATATTGAAGATTTAGGGCTAACTATCTTTACGACTGCGTTTTTAGGCTTAGCATTTTTAATGACAACAGGCAGCATTTTATACTTTAAGCAAATGTCTGAGGCAGAAGAAGAGCGTGGGTCTTACACAATATTAAGAAAAATAGGCTTTGCCGAAAGAGATATTATGAAAGGAATTTATATGAAACAGGCCTTTAACTTTGGTGTTCCATTAATCATTGGGCTACTTCATAGTTATTTTGCAGTAAAATCAGGATGGTTTTTATTTGGTTCAGAGTTAACAGCACCGTTATGGATCGCTATGAGCTGCTATATAACTTTATATGCTATCTTTGCAATCCTCTCTGTTGGCTATTATAAAAAGGTTATTCGTGAATCATTGTAACGATATGATAGGAAGAAACTCCAAAACAGTATGATTATTTAAACATCATACTGTTTTCATTGTGTTGAAAAACTAAATGGTCAAGGGACTCTTTGTGAACACTACTAAGTTAAATGAAGGTGATTTCCGTTCCAGGCTACTCGCTTTGCCGCTGACGCTTCGCTTTCGCGCAGAGCAAGGCTTC
>NZ_JBNNMG010000041.1:0-48298 GCF_050272555.1 Lysinibacillus sp. NPDC047702
CGCAGCACTATAAAGAGACAATTTTACTAGAATGCAATGCCGAATGGATTCAGTATGGCTCTTAGTCAAGCACATGTTTTGGTGAAGAGCCATTAGTTTAGTTAAATTTTTACATAAATAGGGGGATTAAAATGAAAATTCGTTCAGTTAAAGGCTCAGACTACTATGTAATATCACCTCTAATTAATGAGTGGTGGGATGGCAGGAATGTGTCTCATCTGTTACCAAAATTATTCTTCGATCATTTTACACAGACAAGTTTCATTGCAGAAAAGGATGGTAAACTCGTGGGTTTTCTAATAGGATTCCTTTCTCAAACTCATTCAGAAGAGGCGTATATTCATTTTGTTGGAGTTCATCCTGAATACAGAAAGCATAATATTGGAAAACATTTATACCATAAATTTTTTAATGTAGTAAAGCGGAATAATCGAAGTATTGTTCGTTGTATAACGTCACCTGTCAATAAAGTTTCGATTGCCTATCATACCAAGTTGGGTTTTGAAATTGAAAATAGAGATAGAATTATTGATGGACTATCATTAAATACAGACTACAACGGACCAAATCAAGACAGAGTTTTATTTGTAAAAAAATTAGATTAAATTCTAGTTACTCACTGAACTAAAAGGTCTTAACTGAATAAACTAAGCGACCACTCTGTGATGGGTGGTCTTTTTTATGTTCATTAACAAATTTGTTTTGGGAAACAAGATAGATGGAAACTCCTCCACAACTATAAAAAAACTGTGGATAAAAAGAAGTATAGATTGTAGTGTGTTAATTCTTATCATTAATTATCAACAATTTTTGCAACAGTTTTGCAACAACGCTTATTTTGATATAAAAAATCACCCTCCAATAATGAAGAGTGACTCGCTCAAAAGCCTAGTGGCTGTATGATTAATTTCAAAAGCCGCGTATGCCGTAGTTATTATAGAAAGTTTTAAACCACCACTCCTCAAATGAGTTGTTACACGAAAATTATTTATAAATAATAGCAATAAATGCCGTTAATAAAAGCTTTCTAAAAAGTATTTATCATTAATTATTGTTGATTACAATTATTTATAAACAATTTTAACACCAGTTTAACACCAATATAGCACCAGTTATTTTAACTGATATTAAGATTGTTTTTTTACTTTAAAGAAGTTATCTAATTTGTCAGCAGCTGCACGATCAGCAGATTTAAAAGCATGTCCATACGTGTTCATTGTCACTGAAATATCAGCGTGCCCCAAACGTTCACTAATAATTTTAGCATGCACACCCTGTGCGATTAATAATGATGCTGAAGTATGTCTCAAATCATGTAACCGAATGTACTTAAATTTATGTCCATCGATAAAATTTTTCCAATGTTTAGAAGGGCTTGTTGGATACAAGTGAGTACCATCAAATGAATGGAATAGCCATTCTCTATCTTGTTCGATCCATTTACCACCTTTTTTCAATTTTTCTTTTGCCCAATGTATACGATATGCTTTTAATTCTTCCATAACTGACTCAGGTAATGTCACATAACGTTTAGATTTTTTTGTTTTAGTCGTTTTGATATGTGGACCTTGTTTAGTCAAAACGATAGATTGGTGAATATATATTTGTTGATTATCAAAATCTACGTCCTTCCACTCTAAACCCAACAATTCTCCTTTTCGCAATCCAGCAGCCAATGCTAAAGTGAACATCATTTTCCACAGTTCAGGTTCACTTTGTAGCATATACAACAATGTTTCAATCTCATCTTCTTCATAAATTTGCATTTCTTTACCTACATCATCGGTATCACTTGGACGAGGCTTTTCTACTCCATCCATAGGGTTGTTAGATAAAACATTCCACTTCACGGCATACTTAAATATGCTTTTTAGTGTTCTATACACATCTTGTTTACTGTGATAAGTGACAGGCTCATCTTTACCATCATATCGCTTCATGTCTCGAACAACGGACATAAGATGAAATGCATTGATTTGATCCATAGGCATATGACCTATGATAGGATTTATATGCAATTCTAATTTACGCTGATGATTTCCATACGTAGTTAAAGCAAGTGTAGAAGCAAAATCTTTCTCCCATTGTTCTGCAAAATCTTTAAAAATGATTTTTTCTACTTTTATATAATTTCCTGATAAAACTTCGTTTTTAAATTTTAGATACTCTCGATCTAAAAACTCCTTCAACTGTTTAGGCGTCATTTTTTCTTCAATAGTGATTGTTTTTGTCTCGCGTGGATATTTACCTCTAGCGTCTTTTGGTAAATAAACAGTGAAACGATACGAATTATCTCCGCGTTTTACGATACTTGCCATTTAAAATTTCTCCTTTCGATTTAACTTTCAGATATGCTTTAACTAATCACCACCTTTAATGGGAATATGTGTTCTTTTTAAGGTAAAATTTTTTTACCATCAACGACTTTTAAAGAAAGTAGCTCAATTGGAACTCCTTTTTCTTCTATAGCATCGTAGATGGTAAAACCTGAACAACATTGTTCATTAAATAATTCGTCTGGTAACAAAAACTCAACAGCAAATGTATTAGCCTCTATTTCAATTTTGTCAGTAGAAAATAAAGTATTCTTTTTTAAAAACGCCGTATTTATTTCTGGGTGTAATATAGAGTGTCCTAATTCATGAGCACACGTTAAAAATTGTATATTGTATGGTAAATTCTCATTGATATGAATTACTTTTGCCCGGTGAGATTTACTATAATAGCCGTAAATTGACCCTAATGGCTCAAAAACAACGACTATACCTAGTAAATTCGCCAACTCAAAAGGATTTATCGTACCATATTTTTTAATTAATTGACCAACAAGTTTTTTAATACCCATCAAAACATCACCGCACTTTAATTTCTATATTTCTTTGGTGTAAACTTCTGTTTTGCCATACGCTTAGTTAAACGTAAAGTGTTTTCCCAAGAAGCTATTAACAATTCTCTATCCTCTTCATCTAATTCATCTAAAATTCTTCCGTCAAAGGCTGCGAATGCGTTGTCTACGTCCTCGCCATCAATTATTTTTTTGAGTTCTCTTTGAATAGCAAGTTCATCTTTTTCAGTTAAATCGAAGTAACGCTTCTTGTCAGTGCGACCTAGTAGGTAGTCAACAGATACATCAAAGTAGTCTGCAGTCTTCTCCAAAGTTTCTGATTTAGGACTTTGTGTTTTCCATTTATAAAAAGCATTTTCGCTAAATCCAAGTTTTTGAGCAACTATTTTCAAATTTTCTCCGCGTTCTTCTGCTAATTCTTTTACTCTATCAAATAGCATAGTATCAACCTTTCTGGATACTTAGAGAAAATAAATAATACAATTGGATATTTTGTGGTTGACTAAAGTATCCAATTGTATTATCATGTTCACATAAGCTAAGTTATTAGCTAAAAGACAATAGAAAAGACGACCTATAAAAAACACGTTATTTCGTTGGGGAACGGTTTAAGTGTTGAGTTCAAAGGCTTTTTAAAGTCTTATTTAGCTATGTCTAAATAGTATACTATTGGATACTTCAAGTCAATACAATTAGCTAATAATTTAGCTCTAATATTTTCCAATTCATATGAGCGCTGTTATACCGAGCCAATGACGGTATAAAACATACGTACTTATAGCTTACATGACGGTAGCAACGTCAATTGATTCAAAAGGAGGTTCCTATATGCCAGAAGATTTAGGGGTTCAAGTAAGAAATGAACTTTTCAAACGCAATATGAGCCAAAAGAAATTGGCAGAAATGGTCGGCATTTCGAGTGTTTATTTATCAGACATCATTCGTGGTAAAAGAAATGGTCCAAAGGTTCAGGAACATATCAAGCATATTCGTAAGATTTTAGATATTTAAAGTGAGGTGAAACATATGGTAAAACTCACTATGTCAGTAGAGGAAGTTGCAAGTGAATTAGGTGTCAGTAAAACAACCATTTACACCATGGCGCGTGAAAAAGAGATTCCTCATACAAAAGTGAGAGGAAGGATTTTATTTCACAGACCTACAATTGAGCATTGGTTAATCACTAATACAGAGGGCGGTGAAACCAAATGAACACAACCAACCTAGAGTGGCGGGCTGAAAAATCTGATGATAACAGAACTGAAAAATTGCGTGAGGCAATTATGAAAACTGTTGCTATGTGGTCAGCAAGATGGGCTCAGGTAAAGGCAGGTGAAACAAAATGAAGGGTAGTTTCCATCAATCTCGTAGACAATCAAATTTTTACAATGGTATGAAACCTGATCAACAGGAAAGCTACGCTAAACAATGGGTAGCTGCTATTAATAACAAATTACTAGAGCCATTCATAAAAATAACAGGGGCTACAAAGCATAATCGTGAAGTTTTTTACGAAATTGACATTGAAAGATTATTGAAAGTCGAGGAAGAAAATCAGCGATTACGTGAAGCACTTGAAAATGTTCAAAACAAACTAATTTCGATTAGAGGTATTAATAACATTCACGATAACGAAATTTCTGGTTTATGTATTGAGATCAGAGAAGCATTGGCAGGTGAATCAGATGAACATTAAACCAGTATCGGTTGAATTAGTCAGTGAAGCACTAACAAGTGTTGTTAGTCCACTATTTGAATTACATCAAATTGCTTTATATCTTCCATTAAACGTTTTATCAGATGTGAAACAGCGTATAGGTGACTGGCTTGCCAGTGGTGGTAAAGAAACAGATCCATACATTAGGCAGCAAGTCGATTATGCGAAGAAAGTTTATGCAGCTTTGAGGGGAGGTGATTGATTGCGTATAGGTTATTCACACGCAGAAGAATATGATCGTGAATCAGAATACTGGCAAGACATCGAGGATGCACAGAATGCCCAAATTGAGGCGCAAAAAAGCTTATCAAAGGCGGCAACCGATGATAAGCAGAATAAAAATTTAAAACAATCAAATATCACTGGTATTTTACCACAGGAGGATGCGAAATGACAAAGTTTAATGTAGGCAGTATTGGGGATAAGGTTCGTATTTTAGATGGACAGGCGTTGATAGGTAATCACCGATACAAAGTAACTACTGGAAAGGAATATGAAATCCTTTCGTTTCATGAAAAAACGGAAACTGCAGTAGAACATATAAAAATTTTTGATAATCACTCTAATCCATTCTCTATTTGTGATTATGAATATAAATACATCGAGTTAGTTGAAAAGAAACTTACAAAAAATGAACGCATCACAGTATTAGAAGATACAGTTGCAAAACAATCAGAAGAAATTAGTGAATTAAAGCTAATTGTTCATGAATTACGTGGCAAAAAACCGATGGAGCCTTCCACAACTGTTGGGGACATCATCGAATTTGAAGGTGATAAATATCGCAAGGTTGATCGTGAAGCGCAAGTTGGAGATGTGGTGATTTTTAGAAATCAAACAAATAACCATATTCCAAAAAACAATACACCTTATCTAATGGATATTGATGATGATGAATGTATTGTGATAGGTACCGACGAATGTTGTGTTTATAGTGAAATTCATAACCGCACTTTGGAAACAGTTGATGTCTATGAATTAATCGAATCCAAGTCACTAACACCAAATCAACAACGTGCTGAAATTATTGAGAAGGCTAAGAAGTTCGTTGATGAACATAAATCTAAATATCGTACTGAATGGAATATTGTTGGTCATACCGTTCAAATTTTAATTTATGACAGTAACGGAATGTTAATGATGTTCAGACAAGCAAATTGCAATCCAAATGACGTATTCAACGAACACATTGGAAAAGCCATTGCATTAGGACGAGCGCTTGGTCTTGACGTTAGTGAGTTTGAACAGGCGGTGCAGCCGAATGAAATTGTCCTAGGACATATTATTGTTTGGAATGAAGTTCTTGACGAACCTCACAAGGTTGTTGAAAGGAATGGAGATTGGTTTGATTTCGTCAATCTAAAAAACAATAAAAATTACAACAACTTTGAATACTGTGAGATTGAAGAAGTTACTACAATCATCAACGACACTAACGCTAAATATTAAATGGGGTGATTGAATGGACAAGGTACAAGTCACACAAGAAATAGCAGATGCTGTAAAGGCATGTGAAGTGCTTAATAAAGCCTTCTTAATACGTGAAATTGGAAATGTATTTTATGGAATATCTGCTTCTAGTGTTCATGCAGGTAATCTCGCAGATTTATTAAAAGCACATTATAGCCTAGAAGAAGCCGTTCAAATTTGTTTCGGTGAGTATGTGGTCATAAAAACACCCGAAGAAGAAGTTGCTGAAATATATAACTTAAAGGTAAGTAACTTTTGGAAGCCTCATCAGGAAGGTGTAAGGCAAGGAATTCGTTACGTAGCTGCAGCATTCAACATAAAAATCAAAGGAGTGAATTGTTAATTGCGAAACACATTAGGCGATTTAAACAACCATTTATTTGCACAGTTAGAGCGCTTAAGTGATGAGGATTTGAAAGGACAAAAATTAACTGAAGAAATCGATCGTGCTCGAGCAATAACAAGTGTTGCTAATCAAATAGTATCGAATGGAAGTTTGGTGTTACAAGCACAAAAATTTCACACGGAATTCGCATCTAAAGAATTACAAAAACCAAAAATGTTGGAAGGGTGAGGTTATTGCGACATACCTGGACACATGAGCAAAAAGAGTTTTTACGTAAGTATTATGCATCAAATAGTCAACGTGATTTGTTGGTTTTATTCAATCAACAATTTCAGTTAAATATCAATCTGAGACAATTAAAAGCTTGCCTAAAAAATCACAATATCACTTGTGGACGTACAGGATATTTCAAAAAGGGTAGCACGCCTGTTAATAAGGGTAAAAAGTTCCCTGGCCAAGTAAATAAAACATCATTTAAAAAAGGTGACAAGCCTAAGAACTATAAACCTGTTGGCTATGAACGTGTGGACCGTGATGGTTATGTACTAATTAAAGTATCTGACACAGGTGCTTGGCATGAACGTTGGAGACACAAGCACAAAGTTATTTGGGAAAAAGCAAATGGTCCAATACCAAAAGGTCATGTTCTGATTTTCCTTGATAGGGATAAACAAAATATCTTGTTAGAGAATTTACAGTTAATTTCTCAAGCGCAGCTGGCGAGGATGAATCAAAATAAATTATTTAATAGTGATCCTGAGCTCACTAAATCTGGATTAATTATTGCTGAAATTTACGGCAAAGTTGGAGCTCTTAAACGAAAGGAGAAAACAAAATGAAATCAACAGGTATTGTTCGTAAAGTAGACGAGTTAGGTCGTGTGGTACTTCCAAAAGAATTACGCCGCACATTAGGAATCGAGGAAAAGGATCCAGTAGAAATCTACATCGATGGCGACAAAATCATCTTGAAAAAATACCAGCCAAATACTGAAAAGGCCGAAGTTATTGCTAATTTGCAGAAGATGGCTGATGGTGCTAAAAATCCAAATGTGCTCGAGACAATTGAACGCGCTATTAAATTAATACGGTAGGTGAAGAAAATGAATGATTGTCTTCTAGAAGTCCTGGGCGATTACTTTGTAGCTAACAACCTACTATACAAAGGTTGGGAGTTTCATGAGTTTGTAGTTGAATGGCAGCGCGGCACTATAGTAATGACGAAGGGGTGATATAAATGACTCGAAATCCTTATGACTACTACATTACGGATGAAGAGTATGAGTTTGCAGAAGCGAGAGGTATCTCACAAAAAACGCTTGATTACAGAATCCGAAGACTGGGTTGGAGTAAATCGAAAGCATTAAATACACCTGTCAAAAAACAACGTAAGTATCCAAAACACATCATGGATAAGGTAAAGGAAAATAATATTCACCCTAATACATTTCGTTGGAGAGTTCAATATGGATGGGATATAGAAAGGGCATGTACGGAACCAACCCTACCACCAAATCATCCATTGCGTAGGAGTGGAAATGTTGAAAAAAGAAGAAAGTATCCAATTGAACTGGTGCTTTTAGCAGAAAAAAATGGCATATCATATCAGACATTCCGAAGACGTGTAAAAAGTGGGATGGACATGCATACAGCTGCTGTCACTCCACTTATGTCCAAAGATGAGTCCTTGGCAAAAGCTCGACAAAAGAGTTCGTTTTATTTAGGAAACGAAATCTTTTGGAACATAAAAAAGTCACTCCGCAAAAGTGACCTAGTACAAACCAATTAGGAACCTATTATAACACGAATGGGGTGTTTATGGTAATGGCTGAAAAAGAAGTTACAACAGTAACAATCCCTGAAAAACGACTCAATGAAATGCTTAATTCTTTAAGAGAAATTGAATCGATTACTAGGGGATTAAATAGCTTCAATCCTACGTATGAAAAAATTCATGCTCTAGCACGTCAGGGGTTAAATATAAAGGAGGATAACGATGGCAATCAAAATTAATAAGCTTCAAATAGAAAATGTGAAGCGTGTAAAAGCAGTAAAAATTGAGCCAACACCTAACGGATTGACAATCGTTGGTGGTAATAATGGACAAGGTAAAACAAGTGTATTAGACGCGATAGCATGGGGATTAGGTGGTAATAAATATAAGCCTTCAAAAGCAACACGTGAAGGTTCAGTTGTCCCACCAAATCTACAATTAACTTTATCCAATGGACTTGTAGTCGAACGTAAAGGTAAAAATTCAGACCTTAAAGTAATTGATCCGAATGGTCAAAAAGCAGGCCAACGCCTACTGGATAGCTTTGTAGAAGAATTAGCTATTAATTTACCAAAATTCATGAATTCGACTAGCCAAGAAAAGGCGAATATCTTACTTCAAATTATTGGTGTAGGTCAGCAATTACATCAACTAGAACAACAGGAAAAAGAGCTGTATAACGAAAGACTTGCTATTGGTCGAATTGCAGATCAAAAGAAAAAGTTTGCAAAAGAGCAGCCATATTTTCCAGACGTCCCGAAAGAACCTGTTTCCATTTCTGAGTTGATTCAACAGCAACAATCAATTTTAGCAAGGAATGGAGAAAACCAACGTAAACGTGAGTCGCTTGCAAATTACGAGCGCCAATATACATTTCAGGCGCAAGAAGTCGAACGGATTAAGCAACAATTAGCCAATGCTGAGATGGCTCTAGCAAAAACGGCACAAGATTTAGAGATTGCTAAAAAGTCGGCACTCGATTTATTTGATGAATCGACAGAAGCGCTTGAGGCGAATATCCAAGAGATCGATGAACTCAATCGTCGTGTACGTGCAAATCTTGATAAAGATAAAGCTGAAATGGACGCGAATGAATGTGTCAATCAGTACAACCTATTGACTGCCAACATTGAAGATATTCGCCACCAAAAAACAGAGTTGTTAGGAAATGCGAATTTACCGTTACCTGGTCTATCGGTTGCTGAAGGTGAGCTACTTTATAACGGCCAACGTTGGGATAATATGTCGGGTGCTGAACAGTTAAAAGTATCTACAGCGATTGTGCGTAAGCTTAAACCGGATTGCGGATTTATATTACTCGATAAGCTTGAGCAAATGGATATGGCGACGCTACAAGAATTTGGACAGTGGCTTGAGCAAGAAGGTTTACAAGCAATTGCAACTCGAGTTAGCACAGGTAACGAATGCTCAATCATCATCGAGGATGGCTATGTAGCAGGTCAAGACAGCGCAGCATTTACTGAGCCAGTGCAACAACAGGCAACAGTTGCAGAATCACCTAAATGGACACCAGGTGAATTTTAAAAGGAGGATTATACATGAATATTACGCGAGGTAAAGTTGCTACTGCTCAAAAAGTTGTTTTATACGGACCAGAAGGTATTGGCAAATCTTCACTTGCAGCAAAATTTCCAGAACCAGGATTTATCGATACTGAAGGTAGTACAGGGAACATGGATGTTGCTCGCTTTGATAAGCCGACAAGCTGGACGTTTATGTTACAACAACTTGAATATGTAAAGCAAAATCGACCATTCAAAACATTGGTAATTGATACAGTCGATTGGGCGGAACGTATGGCAATTGAACATATTTGCAATATCAACCAAAAGGCAAGTATCGAGGACTTTGGCTATGGTTCGGGCTACATTAAATTAGAAGAAGAAATGGGTCGTTTCCTTAACTTATTACAAGACATCGTAGATCAAGGAATTAACCTTGTTTTAACTGCACATGCACAAATTCGTAAATTTGAGCAACCAGACGAGATGGGAGCCTATGATCGCTACGAATTGAAGCTCGGTAAAAAGACATCAGCTCGCACATCATCGCTTGTAAAAGAATGGGCGGATATGGTTCTCTTCATTAATTATAAAACGTACAGCGTTGCTACAGACGATAAGGGACGTAAACACAAAGCACAAGGTGGTACACGTACAATGTTTACCACACATCATCCAGCTTGGGACGCTAAAAACCGTCATGGGCTTCCTGATGAGCTTCCTTTAGATTATGCACATATCTCTCATATTTTTGAAAACAATGTTTCTCAGAAACAGCCAGTACAACAATATCAACAGTCACAGTCCGCAATGCCTATACAACAACCGACACAAGTAACAGAAACATGGTCGTCACAGCCGACTCCTGAACAACAAGCCCAATATCAACAACCAGTACAAGAAACAATGCAACAGCCTGAGCCACAACAACCGACACAACCAGTTCAGCAACAGGAGCCGGTACAACAACCTCAATTAAATCCTGCAATTCCTGCATCGTTACGAGACTTAATGATGCAGTCAAATGTTGCAGAGCATGAAATACAGGCGGTTGTTGGTCAAAAAGGGTATTATCCGCAAGACACACCAATGACCAATTATGATCCAGGTTTTATAGATGGCGTACTAGTAGGTGCATGGCAACAAGTATATGGAATGGTTTTAGATTTAAGAGAACAAAACCTACCATTCTAAAAAACTAGGAGGAACAAGAAATGAATCAAGAAAGAGAATTACAGTGGGATGACCAAATTGTTAAGGATGGACCAGAATTTATTTTACTACCTGAAGGTGACTACGATTTTACAGTAACAAAATTTGAACGTGGACGATTCCAAGGCAGTACGAAAATGCCGGCTTGTAATCAAGCTAAAATTGAATTAACGATTCACACACCGAGCAACGGTGACATTAAATTAGAGCATAGTTTATTGCTGCACACTCGTACAGAAGGATTCTTGTCAAACTTCTTTGGAGGTATTGGTCAGAAGAAAGAAGGCGAACCATTACGCATGAATTGGAATGCAGTAATTGGCGGAAAAGGTCGCTTGAAATTAAAAGTTGAAAATTACACTAAGAAAGATGGGTCGCAGGGGCAAAGCAATAAAGTTGATATGTTCTATACGCATGAAGAGCTTGCTAAAAAAGGCATTCAGGTACATTCAATGCAACCTTCACCACAACAACCAATGCAGCAAGCACCACAATATCAACAACAGCAACAGCCTGCATATCAGCCGCCACAACAGAATACGCAACCGCAGTATCAACAACAGCCTTTTCCTACCAATAATCCACCACAACAAGGCGGCGGATTTACACCAGGACAGTTTTAGGGGGTAGCTGATTATGCAATTAAGAGATTATCAAGAAGAAGCTAGACAGTCGATTCAACAACAATGGGCAGAGGGCGTCAAAAAGACGCTCCTTGTCCTACCAACTGGATGCGGTAAAACAATTGTATTTTCTAAAGTAATTGAAGATCGCGTGAAGTTAGGTGAACGTGTTCTTGTATTAGCTCATCGAGGAGAATTACTCGAGCAAGCTGCAGATAAATTAGAAAAGAGTACTGGCTTAAAAACAGCTACAGAAAAAGCACAAGAAACTTCAGTTGGTAGTTGGTACCGAGTAGTCGTGGGTAGCGTACAAACGATGATGCGTGAAAGTCGATTAGAGCGTTTCCCAAAAGATTTTTTTGACACAATCATCATTGATGAAGCCCATCATTGTATTTCTGACAGCTATCAACGCGTTCTGAAATATTTTGAAAGTGCCAATGTATTAGGTGTAACAGCTACACCTGATCGTGGAGATATGAAAAATTTAGGGACAGTATTTGAGAGCTTAGCTTTCGAGTACACGTTACCCAAAGCTATTAAAAATGGCTATTTAAGCAGTATTAAAGCTTTGACAATTCCATTAAAACTAGATTTATCAAAAGTCGGTCAACAGTCAGGCGACTTTAAGGTGAGTGATTTAGGCTCAGCATTAGATCCGTACTTAGAGTCAATTGCAGATGAAATGGTAAGGGTAGCAAAAGATCGGAAAATAGTTGTGTTCCTACCTTTGGTTGCGACGAGCCAAAAGTTTACAGAAATCTTAAACGCGAAAGGTTTCCGTGCTGCTGAAGTAAATGGAGAATCGAAGGATCGTGCTGAAGTATTGGCAGATTTTGAAAATGACAAATACAACGTACTCTGTAACTCCATGCTCCTAACAGAAGGTTGGGACTGTCCATCGGTTGATTGTGTAGTAGTTCTTCGACCGACAAAAGTACGAGCGTTATACAGTCAGATGGTTGGGCGTGGTACCCGATTACATCCTGGTAAAAATGAATTATTATTGCTTGATTTTTTATGGCATACAGAGCGACATGAGCTATGTCACCCGGCTCATTTAATTGCGCAAAACGATGAAGTGGCCAAGTTGATGACGCAGAAAATTGAAGAATCCGAAATTGCATTAGATTTAGAGGAAGTCGAGCAACAAGCAGCTGAGGATGCAGTTGAACAACGTGAGGAAGCATTAGCAAAACAATTAGCTGAAATGAAAAAACGTAAGCGTGCTTTAGTAGATCCATTGCAATTTGAAATGAGCATACAGGCAGAAGATTTAGCTAATTATGTTCCTTCATTTGGTTGGGAAATGGGACCAGCTAGTGATCAGCAAATTAAGAAGCTTGAAAAAATGGGTATCTTCCCTGACCAAATCGATAATGCCGGTAAAGCTAGCAAGCTATTAGACCGCATTGAAAAGCGACGCGAACAAGGGCTTACTACACCAAAACAAATTCGTTTCCTGGAAAGTCGTGGTTTCGACCATGTAGGAACGTGGTCATTTGATAATGCAAAACGATTAATTGACCGAATTGCTGCTAATGGATGGCGCATTCCAGATGGGATTAATCCAAAAGAATATACAGGAGGGTAAAACATGTCACAACATAGCATTGATTTAAACACATTTGCCGATGGTGCTGTTGCACAAAAGGTTGAGCGTGAATTAGAAAAGGTTATTGCAAACATTCACGACCCAAATACGGAGGCAGACAAAAAACGGAAAATTACAATCACACTAACACTTTCTTCAGATGATAAACGTGAGTACATCGACACAGAAGTTGAAGTGAAATCTACATTGGTTCCAACGAAAACAGCTTCATCAAAAATGATTATGGGTAAGCATAATGGAAAATTGACAGCGCGCGAATTAGTTAGTGGTAAAAAAGATCAAATGTTTTTTGACCCAACAGAAGGTGTTGTAAAAACAGACATTGGTGAAACAGTAACAGAAGATGGGAAAATTAAACCAGTAGCCTTTAAGGGCGCGAATTAGGAGGGCATTTTATGTTAACAGCAGCAATTGAAAAATTATTGAATTTGGCTAAACCAGAGTCCATTGAAATCGAGGGACGTTCTTTTTACGACCCATCTTATCGTGAATTATCAGCTGAGCAAGATGTAAATTCATTTACTGTAAATACGTTAACAGGTTTAGTAGATTATGTGAAATCAGAATTTGATACAGAGCGAAAAATGATGATTCACGTTGAATCGCCAACAAAAATCCGTTTATTCGATGCATTAAATACAACAAATGACCGCCGGACATATTTACGTGCAGAAGCATTATTGCCTGAAATTCATTTTGGAAATTGGGTTGAGCGTGAAATGTTCCAAATCGCTTTACAGGCTAATTTCTGTCTTAACGATGACAAAGCAGAGTTACTAAAGGTAGTTAGTCATATGACCGTGGGTGAAGGCGCAACGGTTAAAGATAGCGGGGTTACACAAGAAGTGACCGTTAAACAAGGTATCGAATTGGCACATGTTGATTTAAAAGAACGCTATACGCTTATGCCATACCGTACGTTTGTTGAAGTAGATCAGCCAGCAAGTGAATTTATTTTCCGAGTGAAGGATGATGGTCAGAAGAAAATTTACTGTAGCTTACACGAAGCTGATGGGGGCGCTTGGGAATTAAATGCGATGCATTCAATCAAATTATATTTATTTGAACAATTGAAAGATGCAATTGAAGCGAAACGAATTTATATCGTGAGCTAGTAAGTAGTACAGGCTGCATGGTTAATCGTGCAGCCGTATTTTTTCTAAATAAATTATAAACGAATGGGGATGTATTTATGAAAATAAAAATCAATTTATTGAATAGCAAAATTTCTGCTGAAGGTGTACAAAGTGAGCAAGTAAATAAAGTAATTGATGGTTTTTTTAATTTTTTAAATGGACCAACAACATCTGCAGTTAATCTACAATCAGTAGTTACAGTAGAATCACCAAAGACAATTTCAAAACCAATTCCAGCACCACCAAAATCTCAATCAATTGTTAAAAAAGAAGAATCAAAAGGCAACAGTATTCCAGTTTCAAAAGTATTACCAAAAATTAATGATCAGCGCACGTTAAATACGACGATTGGTGAGCTAGTAGCAATGACACCACATAATATTCGCGTAACAGACGATGGAACAAAATTATATCAAACACATTACACATGTGATTGTGGCCATACAGGTAAGCGTTATATCCGAGAAACAAATAATTATACGAAATGCCATAACTGCGGAGATAAATTATTAATTGAGCCAGCTACATTAGAAGATGATGTAAATGGCATTCCGAATCCTGATATAGATGGGAATTTCTTTATCGCACGTGAGTTGTATGAGGGGGAGTGATCTCCCTCATTTTTTATAACAATATTGAGCAAGTAAAGCATTTAAAAACACTCAGCATTATAGGTAGTGAACCAATGATGAGTAAGAAATCAGTTCAAAATTAAGAAACAAAGTAGGTGAGAACCTTGGAAAATAAAATGGATTTAATCCCTTTACTAAAATTCATAGATCCATCCAGTTTAGACTATCAGGAATGGCTCAATGTTGGAATGAGCTTAAAGCATGAAGGTTATACGGCTAGCGATTGGGATACTTGGAGCGCTAGAGATGGTGCAAGATATCATTCTGGTGAATGCTTCAAAAAGTGGACAAGTTTCGAAGGTTCCGGTATCACCGGTGCAACGATTACCCAAATGGCAAAAGATAACGGATGGCAACCGAAATATTTAAACGATGAAAATGCTCATGAGCTTGATTGGAATGATGAAATCAGTGCAGATGCAGATTATAAATTCATCGATAAAAACTGGATCGAAGGTAAAGAAATTCATGAACCTATCAATTGGAATCCAGTTCGTGAAATTACTCGCTACTTAGAAACACTTTTCCAATCAACTGAAAATGTCGGATATGTAACGCAAACATATGAAATTGATGATGAGAAGTCGGGAGAAAAAATATATAAGCCGACATCAGGAAATTACGATCGCACAGCTGGGCAATTAATAGAAGCACTAAACCAATGTAACGAAGATATAGGGGCCGTACTAGGTGACTATAAAGAAGAAGCTGGTGCTTGGATCCGTTTCAATCCGTTGGACGGAAAGGGCGTAAAAAATGAGAACGTATCAGATTACCGATATGCGTTAGTTGAGTCCGATAACATGGCCATTGATAAACAGAATGCTATATTACGAGAATTGGAGCTCCCTATTGCAGTACTTGTACACAGTGGAAAAAGAAGTGTGCATGCGATTGTACGTGTCGATGCAGCCAATTATGAAGAATATCGCAAGCGTGTTGATTACTTATATAACGTATGTAAAAAGAATGGCTTGAACATCGATAACCAAAATCGAAATCCGTCTCGATTAAGTAGATTACCAGGCATCATTCGTAATGGTAAGAAACAATTCATTATCGATACTAATATTGGTAAAGCCGACTGGGAAGAGTGGCACGAATGGATTGAGGACCTTAACGATGATCTTCCAGACATTGAAAGCTTAGAAGATGTATTCGATAATTTACCAGAGCTTTCGCCGCCAATCATTGAAGGCCTACTTCGACAGGGGCACAAGATGTTAATTGCAGGTCCATCAAAAGCAGGGAAGTCGTTTTCGCTGATTGCACTATCAATCGCAATTGCCGAGGGACACAAGTGGCTTGCTTGGCAATGTACGCAAGGAAAAGTATTGTATGTCAACCTTGAATTAGATCGGCCAAGTGCCTTGCATCGATTCAAGGATGTTTATAAGGCGATGGGCATTCGTCCAGATAACATTGCCAATATTGATATTTGGAACCTTCGCGGGAAGGTAGTACCGATGGACAAACTTGCACCAAAGTTAATACGTCGTGCTCAGAAAAAAGGCTTTACTGCCGTTATTATTGACCCGATTTATAAAGTCCTAACGGGTGACGAAAATAGCGCTGAACAAATGGCACACTTCACCAACCAATTCGATAAAGTAGCAACTGAGCTAGGTGTAAGTGTGATTTACTGTCACCATCACAGTAAGGGTGGACAAGGTGGGAAGAAGTCAATGGACCGTTCATCTGGTTCTGGTGTATTTGCTAGGGATCCAGATGCCATTATCGATTTAGTAGAGTTAGAGTTAAGTGAAGACGTAATGAAACACCAAATTGAAAAAGTGACGTGTAGCATCTATACCAATGCAATAAAACAGCTTGATTTCAACTATTTCGACCAATATGTTACTCAAGATGATGAGCAAAGTATATCTCAAATGTACTCACATGCAAAACGTGTGTTAACGGATCCGGTACATGCAGCAAAAGCCGAAACTGAGATTAGTAGAGCAGCTCAAATTATTAATATGCGTTCAGCTTGGCGTGTTGAGGGGACCCTTCGTGAATATCCAAAATTTGAGCCAGTCAATATGTGGTTCCAATACCCAATTCATCGTATTGATGAGACTGGCATTTTGAAAGATATTAAGTTAGATGAGCCGAACAAACCTAACTGGAAACAAAATTTTGATAAGAAGAAAACACCTGAGGAAGCAAAAAGAGCACGAATCGATGCAGTGGACGCTGCATTTGAAGTGTGCGGTATTGACGAAACGATTACATTAAAAGCAATGTCTGAATACATGGGGGTATCTGAAAAGACAGTTCGAAACCGCATTAAAGAACATCAAGGATTTACGATAGAGGACGGAAAAGTTACAAGGAAGGAAAAGAAATAATTTCGAGTTTTTCCTTCCCTAATAATAGAGGGAAAGGAAGGAAATTCTCGATTTCATTTCCGTTGAAATTCTCGGTGTTTTTCCCTCCCTTCCTTCTTTCCTGACAAGGTAGCTAAGGAAGGGAAATTCTCGGGAAATTCTCGACATTTTCCGAGGGAAACGGACCAATATTATCTCCAATAATATTGTGATTTCCCTTTCTGTCAAAAGGTCAAGAGAAAAAAGTGGTGGGCTTAGCATAGGCCCGCCACACACTTTTCTCTTTTCTTGACTAAGCGCGCGTAAAAAATAAAAAGTGAAGGGTGGGAATAAAAGTGGTCTTTAAGAAAACAAAAACCAAAACTAGAAATGCCAAATTGATGACTGCTGCAGGTATGCCACCGCTTTATCATACGTTACCAGGTGAGTCGTTCGATTATCGTAAGAGCGAAGTCTTAAAATGGTTTGCAGCACGACCTGCATTAATCGATTACTTGTTTGAGCAGGCAAAAAATAAAGGTGAGATTATTTACGATAAAGAAACCGGCAAATGGCAAGGCGCAGATTGGGAGGATGACGAAGATGACAACTGAATTTTTTATGCCGATGCAACCACCAACTACGACACATCAGCAGAAGCAAGTAACAGTGCGAAATGGAAAGCCAGTATTTTATGAACCAGAAGAGTTAAAGGCAGCACGTGCAAAATTAATGGCTCATCTTGGCCAACATGCTCCAGCATTGAAATATAAATCAACTTTACGCTTAATGGTGAAATGGTGTTTTCCTATTACAACAAATCATCATGACGGCGAGTACAAATATACAAAGCCTGATACAGATAACCTACAAAAACTACTAAAGGATTGTATGACTGATTGTGGTTTTTGGGAAGATGATGCCCTAGTCGCTTCTGAAATTGTAGAAAAATTTTGGGCAAAGATACCGGGCATCTATATTCGAATCGAGGCGATTTGATGGACTACAAAGCTTTTTATGCAGAAGTAGCAGATTGGATCATGCAAGTGAATCAGGTAGCTGTGCAGCATGGAATGGACAGTAATGAATTTTGGAATTGGGTTTCGAGTTCTATGGGGCAAATAGCAAACAAGTACAATAACAATAAATTAGTACAAAAACAAATGGTTATGCTTTTTTCCTGGTTAGAGGATGTTTATGCAGAAACGAAAAGTAAAGCGTAATAAAGGGCGGTGCTGCACATGTACGAATGGTTGAAGGATTATAGAAAACTTGAGGAACAAATTACTTACCTTGAATTTAATCTTAGTAAGACCAAACGTGAATTAAGACGTTGGGAAAATCCTTATGATTTAGGTAAGTATAAGCTTGAAGCCGAATCACTTGGTTCAAATGTAGAAGGAAAAATTGAAGCTATCGAATACGAATTAGCTCATAAATTAAATGACCTTTATGATTTAAAAAAACTCATTAGTACATTTGATGGGCTTGAATACAAAATACTTTATCGTAAGCATGTGGAAGGCAAGACGCTTGAAACAATTGCTAATGAATTAAATTACAGTACAAACTATATCAAGATTAAACATGCTAATGTTATGCGTATGATGGCGTATGCTGAAAAAGTTGCATCAAAGTAATGTATTAAAAAAGTACCTTACTAAGTAGTGGCTGAATCTATTGAAAATCCGTTATATTATGGTAGTGTAATAGTTTTCGGAGAGACTATTTCTAGGTTTGCCATAAAAGGTTACTCCATGTAGAGACTACTAAATTGGTAGTCTCTTTTTATAATGACAATACGTTCCATTTATCCTATGATGTAGGTAGATGGGGGTGAACATGTGAAAAGCAAAAATGAAATCTATAATTATGAACTCAGAAAAGAAGCTAGTGAGATGAAGATGTCATCTGAAGAATTGGGTAAGTTGAAGAGTTTAATGAGAGGCAGCAAAGAAAAAAGAACCAATCAGGTTGATAAGAATCCAAAATAATATATATACGTTTTCAAGTCACACTCTAAATGAGTTGTGGCTTTTTATTATGACTTGAGAGGTGGTGAGAAGAACGTGGTCACGATGGTATACATGACTATAGTGTTGGACTTAATCATACGTGCACTCATGATGTTGTTGTTGATTGCTGGCATCGTCTATACAGTCGTTGCTATAGACGAGAAAAAGAAAGCTGTTAATGAACTCACTGTTATATCTAAACGGTTGCACATCCTTATGGACATCCCTATTAAGAAAGCTAGAGAGTTTATGAGGGGTAATGATAATCATGAATAGGTTATAGAGTAGTGAGAGACCTATCATAAAACCAGTCATACCAAGGCTTTGGGTCCTTCCCAGGAGGGTAGGGCTATGCGGGGCTCGCGACGCCCATGGATCGTCTATTTTTTATTTAAAAATTTTACTTTCGCTTTCGCTTGTGGAGGCTGAAAGTTACGACTTCTAAAAAAATCCTTCATCTAATGCTCTGAAAAGTGAAGCAAGAATATAAGTGTAAAAGCGAAAGTGAGGTGTGAGATATGACAAAATCTAAAGCGAAAGTAGATGACCTTACTACTTTGGAAATGGGAACAAGCGAATTTGCAAAATTGGTAGGGAAAACGCCGCAATGGATTCGTCAGTTAACACGTGATGGTGTACTCACACAATGCGGTCGTGGTAGATATAATTTGGCAGAAAATATTCTTGCTTATATTGAACATGCTTCAGGTGGTAAAGAGGAAGACGGAAAACCACGTCACATTGATGTAAAAACTGAGCATGAAATTTTAAAGAAGGAAAAAACGGAGCTACAGCTTCAACATTTACGTGGACAGTTGCATGCTGCAGAAGATGTACGGCTAGTTATGGGTGATATGATTTTAAGCGCTAAATCGAAATTATTGACGTTACCTGTGCGGATGGCTGGGCAATTAGAAGGTGAGTCTACTAAAACGATTGAACAAATATTAAAAACAGAAATTGAAGATACTTTGACCGTTTTAGTAGATTATTCATCAAAACTTTTTGAGAAAGAAAGTAGTGAATAAGTTGGTTGCAGAAAAAACAATCAATTTATTTAAAGATTTAGCGCAACTGTGGTCCCCTCGTCCAAATTTAACAGTTTCAGAGTGGGCTGATAATTATCGTATTTTAACGTCTGATACATCTGCTGAAGCAGGTCCATGGCGTACAAGTCGTGCACCATACATGCGTGAAATTATGGATTGTATTACAGATTCAAATACTGAAGAAGTAGCGGTTATGGCGTCAGCTCAGGTTGGTAAAACAGAATTTATGTTAAATATGGTTGGCTATCATATCGACTATGATCCATGTCCAATAATGTTCATGTTGCCAAATAAAAAATTGATTCGTTATTTCTCTACAACAAGACTTTCAACGATGATTGAAGCAAGTGAGGCATTACGAGATAAAGTAGCCAAAAACGCTGGGAATACTATAGACGAAAAAACTTTCTTAGGTGGCTCGATTGCGATAGTCGGTGCAAATGCTGCAACTTCTCTATCCAGTAGACCGATTCGGATTTTATTATGTGATGAAGTAGACCGTTATCCAGTGTCAGCTGGTAAAGAAGGGGATCCGATTAATTTAGCTAAAATGCGTACAACAACCTATCCATCCAATCGGAAACTTGTCTATGTGTCAACGCCCCTAGATAAAGGTACATCTCGCATAGAGCAATTGTATGACGATAGCACAGCGGAACAGTGGTCAATGGCTTGCCCATCGTGCGATACCTTCCAGCCGATAAAATGGGGACAAATAAAATTCGAATATCACAAAACAGAAGATAACGAATTTATAATCGACGAAGTAAATCACGCTTGCCAAGAATGCGGCTGTTTACATAGCGAACGAGAGTGGAAACGTGCTAACGGGAAATGGATTGCACAAAAGAAGCACTCACACCGTCGGGGATTTCACTTAAATCAATTTGCGAGTCCTTGGGTTACGTGGGATAAAATTGTTCGTGATTTTTTGGAAGCGAAACGAGATGGGCAAGAAAAATTAAAAACATGGGTTAACACAGTTCTTGGCGAATCATGGGAAGAAAGCGGCACAAAAGTTGATGAGGAAATTTTATTCGAGCGTCGTGAAAAATATGATGCTGAAGTACCTGAACAAGTTAAAGTACTCACTGCAGCTGTGGATGTTCAAGATGATCGTTTTGAAATAGAAGTCATTGGTTGGGGAGCTGGCCGTGAATCATGGGGGATCGAATACAATGTTTTATATGGAGATTTAAATATTGAGCAAACATGGCTGCAACTTGATTTATGGCTTCAAAAACGATGGAGCAAGGCGAACGGGAAGCAGTTTGGTATTACCTGCACGTGCATCGACTCAGGCGGTCACTTTACACAGGAAGTTTATCGTTTCACGAAAGCTCGTGAAGCGCGGCATATTTATGCAATTAAGGGTGCGAACGCTACGAAAGGTGAATATGTGCCATTGCTTGCACGAACGTCTCGACCAAAACCATTGAAATCGTTACTGGTTACATTAGGTGTTAATGATGGTAAAGCTCGAGTAATGTCCAGCTTGCAAGTAAATGAAGTCGGGCCAAACTATTGTCACTTTCCCAAAGGTAATGGTTACGAGCTTAATTACTTTTTAGGCTTGACTGCTGAAAAATTAGAGATACGGCATGAAAAAGGTGTACCGTACCATATTTGGGTGAAGGTGCGTGCTCGAAATGAGCCATTCGATTTACGTGTTTATAATACTGCAGCAATTGAAATCGTAAACCCAAATTTTGAGAAAGAATATACAGGCGCAATTCCGAAGAAGAAAAAACGCGTACGGAAAGGACGATAGTAATAATTACATTAGAACGAGCACGAGTGCATTTACAATCATGGTTAGATGCAGAGTTAGCGATTAGTACAGCACAATCTTATAGTGTGGGAAGTCGCACATTAACTCGAGCGAATTTGTCAGAAGTGCGAAAGCAAATTGACTATTGGCGAAATAAAGTTGCTGAATTAGAAATTACTGAATCTGGGCGAAAAGTTCATCGAAGTAAACGTTTCATGCCACGAGATTTGTAGAAAGGAGGGAATGTGATTGAATTTTCTCGAAAAAGCAATTCAGATAATTAGTCCAAAAATTGCTTTGTCCCGTTCAATAGCGAGACAAAAAACAGATCTGATTAATAGTATGGGCAGCAGTGGTTACGGGAATCATGGAGCAAGTACAAAAAAGAAGAGTCTTGCCGGTTGGTTGGCATCTGGTGGATCTGCAATAGAAGATATTGAGCATAATATTCCAGCACTACGAAAACGCTCACGTGATTTATTTATGGGTGCTCCAATTGCAACCGGAGCATTAAAAAGTACAGTGACGAATGTTGTTGGTTCGGGTTTGAAATTAAATGCTCAAATCGATTATGAATATTTAGGTATGACACCTGAAGAAGCAGATGCATGGGAAACCAATACCGAGCGTGAATTTGAATTTTGGGCATCTAGTAAGGATTGTGATGTTACACGTATGAACAATTTTTATGAATTGCAACAGCTAGCTTTTTTATCAGAATTACAGAGTGGTGATGTATTCGCATTATTACCGCTTGTTAAACGTGTTACAACACCATATGAATTGACAGTGCAGTTAGTTGAAGCTGATCGTGTATGTAATTCATCAATTAATGCGATGTCATTGGATAATAAAATCGTGAATGGCGTTGAAATAGATTCAAAAGGTGAAGTTATTGCTTATCATATCGCTAATTATCATCCAGATTCAGCTATGGCTGTGCATAATAAATGGCAGCGTGTCGAAAAGTTTGGAGTGAAGACCGGACGCTTAAATGTACTTCATTTAATGGAAATGGAACGTCCTGAACAACGTAGAGGAGTTCCAGTTCTTGCTTCTGTATTTGAGCCGTTGAAACAATTAAATCGTTATAGCGAAGCAGAATTAATGGCATCTGTTATTTCTGGTATGTTTACGGTATTTGTAACGACGGAAGCACCACAGGGCGGAGATTTTGGTGGTATTAGTGCAGGCGATGAAATCGATCCGGATGATGATACAACTGTTGAGTTAGGAAATGGATTAGTCAATTATCTTAATGAAGGTGAAAAAGTCGAAACAACGAATCCAGGACGCCCTAATACAGCTTTTGATGGATTTGTTACTTCTATTTGTCGTCAAATTGGAGTTGCGTTAGAAGTTCCATACGAAGTGCTGATGAAACATTTTACTTCTTCATATTCAGCATCACGTGGTGCGTTATTAGAAGCATGGAAAATGTATAAACGCCGTCGTGATTGGTTGGCCAATGATTTTTGTCAGCCTATTTATGAGGAATTTCTAGCTGAAGCAATAGCAAAAGGTCGTATTCATGCACCAGGCTTCTTTGATGACCCGATTATTCGTAAAGCTTATGTAAAAGCTGAATGGAACGGACCGACACAAGGACAACTTGATCCAAAGAAAGAAGTTGAAGCTGCTGAATTACGCGTGCAAGGTGGATTTTCTACCCGTACTAAGGAAACTATTGAACTTACAGGTGGGGATTTCTTTGGGAATCATAATTTACGAGTAATAGAAGAAAAGTTACGTAGAGAAGCTGGATTAAATGTGACTAATCAATCATCACAACAAAATAATAAATCTGATAAAGAAGACGATGCTGACGATGAATAGCACCGTCTTTTTATATTGAGAGGAGGTGAGTGAAGTGAAAAAAATCGAAATTAAGGGGCATATTGTTCCAGATGATCACTTGATTGTTTATCAATGGTTTGGTTATACAGCTACAAGTCCAAATTTAGTTAAAAATGCAATTGCTGAAGCAGAAGCTTTAGGCGAAACTGAACTTTTAGTTGAAATTAATAGTGGTGGCGGTTCTGTTTGGGCAGGTGCTGAAATGTATTATGCATTGAAAAAGTTCAATGGAACTGTAAGAGGTGAAATTCCATCGATTGCTGCATCAGCTGCAACATTTCCAGCAATGGCATGTGACCATTTAGCAATGTCTCTTCTAGGTCAAATGATGATTCACCGAGCAAAAAATGGCATTGATGGCAATCAGCAAGATATGCGTAACAATGCTGATTTCTTGAAAAATATCGATGACAGTATTGTTAGTGCATATTTGACAAAAACATCATTATCCCGTGAAGAATTAAATGAAATGATGAAAAAAGATAGTTGGATGACCGCACAACAGGCGCATGAAAATAAATTTATCGATGAAATTTTGTTTGCTAACGAAGCTCCTGACGCTGTAGCAAGTGCTGCACCATTAGATAATAGTACGTTACTTCCACAAGATGTTATCGATAAAGTAAAAGCTGAAATTTTAGCAAGTAAACAAGCGACATCTGATCCATTAAACAGTGTAGAACCTCAAAATCAAACGAAGGAGGATTCACTCATGAATCTGGAAACATTACAAAATGAGCATCCCGAACTGTTCAATCAAGTAAAACAGTTGGGATATGACGAAGGGCAACAAGCTGAAAACGCACGTATTGCCGAGATTGAAGAATTAGCAACACCTGGTAACGAAGCATTAGTTACTGCGGCTAAACAAGATTTAACTCAAAATGCAGCAACATTAGCGGTGGCAATTGTCAAAGCCGAAAAAGCAAAGGGTGCAAATTTTTTAACTAATCGTGAAGCAGATGCTGAGACGGTTAATGCAGTACCTGCTACCCAAGAAGATCCGATTGATACTGCATCAGCTGATGCAAAATTAGCAGCTGAATTAAAAAATATTTGGGGAGGTAATCAATAATGCCAAACTTACGTTCAACAGCCGGTGAGTTTACACCAGACTCACTTATTCCAGATACTTCGTTTCCAGTACAAACGGGTGGCGTGAAATTAGCAAAAGGACAAGGCGTATTATTACGCGGCACCGTGGTTGGTAAAAATACTGATGGTGTATTCGTTCCAGCTAATTCAGCGTCATCTATCGCACCATATGGTGTGTTGGCTGATGATGTTGATACTGGTGGTGAAGATGCTACAACAGATATTGTTGCCGTTGTATATGTATCTGGTCCATTTAATCGTGAAGCGTTGATTTTTGGTGGTAGTGACACAGCTACAACACATGAAGAAACCTTGCGTGAAAAAGGTATTTACTTAAAGGCTGTACTATAAGGAGGAAAGCTTAGATGAATTTATATAAAACGTACACATTATTACAAGCAATCGTAAGTATGCCAAAAACGCATACTTTTTTACGTGACACGTTCTTCCCTAAAAACGAAACATTCGTGACGGAAGAAGTGTTAATCGATTACAAAAAAGGTAAACGTCGCATGGCTCCATTCGTTGCACCACGTGTTGGTGGTATTACGATTAAGCGTGATGGTTATAAAACAGAACGTTTGAAAGCGCCACGTTTAGCACCACAGCGTGCGATGACAATCGATGATGTGTCTACTCGTATGGTTGGGGAAAATATTTTCTCTAATAAAACACCTGCTCAGCGTCAAAACGAGCTTTTAGCCACTGATTTACAAGAGCTTGGTGAATCGATTGATCGCCGCGAAGAATTCATGGCTGCTCAAGTATTATTCACTGGTAAAGTCGATTTAGCTGGTTATGCTGATGATAAGTTAACTGAAAAAGTAGATCAAGAGCTTGATTATGATTTCACACAAAAAGAAACATTATCTGGTGATGATTTGTGGTCAAATTCAAATTCGAATCCATACAACTATTTAGCTGCTGGTCGTAAGCAAATCATCAAAGAGTCTGGGGTTTCACCAGACGTTGTAATTATGGGCGAAAAAGCGGCGGAAGTATTTGTTAATCATCCAAAAATTAAAGAGCTTTTTGACAAATTAAATATCAATTTAGGCTTAATCCAACCAACACTAAAGAATGAAGCTCTAACATTCATCGGTAAACTACCTGGGCTTGGTTTAGAAATTTACACATATGATGAATATTATGAGGATGAAGTGGGCGAGTTACAGCCAATGGTTCCTGTAAATGATATTTTAATCGCAAAAACAGCTCAAGGCGCAATCGCTTATGGTGCAATTACACAACTTGAAGATAAGCGATTCAATACGTATGAGGGCCGTTTAGTTCCGAAACAATGGGCAGATGCTGCAAATGAAACAATTATGCTTCGTTTATCGTCACGTCCTGTTCCAAAGCCAGGCGATGTAAATGGTTGGTTAGTAGCAACTGTACTTTAATCGATGAGGAGGACTTAATGTGAAAGGCTATGTAGTTAAATCAACTATTCGTCATAATGGTTTGCGTTACAAAAAAAGCGATTTTATTCCCGAAAGCACATTAGATGAGCAGTCAGCGAAAAGATTGCTCTTTTTAAATGCCGTTGAAAAGTCATACCAGGATGAAGAGGAGCGAGTTGTGACCAACAATGAAACTGTTTCCTTATCAAAAGTCGTAGAAGAAACTGTTGAGGAAACATTAGACTTAAATTTTGAACCGGAAGAATTGAAAGCTGGAGCAAAAAAGCTAGGGCTTGAGTTTGCAGGTAACATATCGAAGAAAAAATTAATTGCTCTAATTGTTGAAAATGATAAAACGGCATATTTCTTAGATCAATTAGAAGACTAGGAGATGGATCGAATGAATTCTTCATTTAAAGATTTCTTGATGCAAGATATTGATAATGTTTTCGTTAATCAGAATGAATTCTCTGAAAAAGCTATTATTAACTTTGAAGAAATGGAAATTGTATTTGATGATGATGAGGTCAACCCAGCAGATATGAGTAAAAAAGTTGCTACATATGATGTATTATTTCATGTAGCGAGTTCTTATTTTGAGTACATTCCTTTGCCTGGCAAAATGATGGACTTCAACGGAGAAGAATACTTCATTAAACGAGTTAGTGAAAACCTGGGTATGTTAACAATAGGCCTTTCAAGGAATGAATCATGACAATTCGTATCACTGTTGATGCTGCAGCTGTCAGAGAGGTTGAAAGAAAGCTAGGACCATTAGCAAGGAAGGCACCTAATGCAATTTCTAATGCACTTAATCGAGCTGTTACAAATATCAATTCCAATGTAAAAAAAGAAGTGCGTTCTAAATACCATATAAAGGCTGGGGATGTATCGGATACTTTAGATGTGCGCAGGGCAAATGCAGCGGACTTATCAGCCCATGTCATTTCTAAGGGTAAAGTTATTGGACTAGATAAATTCAAGGTTAGTCCAAAAACAGTAAATCCAAAAAGAAAAGGGCAGCTCAAGATTGCCGTAAAAAAAGAAGGAACAAAACAAATCCTCGGTGCATTTGTAGCGAATTTACACGGCATTAAATTATTTGAACGTGATGGTAAAAAACGATCACCAATATCACGTTTAATGGGTCCGTCTGTACCACAAATGATTGGTAATGAAGATATAGTGGCAAAAATAGAGCGTGAAGGGCAACTTACTTATAATAGGCGCTTGGAGCATGAGATTAACTATCTATTAAGTAAACTTTAAAGTTTGGAGAGATTAACATGACCATTTTAAACGTTATGGATGGCTTAGTGGAAAGGTTGGAGGAAGCTTTAAAGGACTTTCCTCTTAGGTTACCTGAGACTGACCAAGTACCATTTAAAATTTTTCGCCATAAAGTACCTGAGCGATTAAGTAAAAAAAATGACTATTCACAAAAGGATGCAGATAAAGAACTGTATCCTTTTGTTGTGATTAAGATTGATCGTGGAAAAAAAGATGCCAACGTTTCCAATCAAGATAACATTTTCAACTTAATTATCGGTTTACGAAATGATGGGAAAGATGGTGAAGGCTATGATGATGTAGCAACTTGCATTCAGACTATCTGGGATGACTTAAACGAAGATCCAATCATTGCGAAATTCCACAGATTAAAATACGAAGCAGAGTGGGCATTTTCAGATGATGACGAAAAACATCCATATTATTACGGTGTTATTCAGCTCATAATTGAATCCCCATCGATGCAATTTGTAGGAGGTTATGAAAGTGGCGAACGAAGGTATTAAAGAAAAAGCTATTGCTATTGGGGAACACACAAAAACTACTACTGAGCAGGTAAGTAAAGCATTAAAGGATGCTGTACCAGTGTACAAAGGAAAAGTGTCACAAAAAATTTATGTCGGTCCTAATTTGTTAGGATTACCTAAATATACGGTGGTTGAATCTATCAAGGTACCACATATTCAAACTTTTATAAAAGATTGCTCTGAGATTGAAAAACTTTTTGTAGCGATTGATGCAATGGCAGAAACTGAAGTACGTATTCAGCAAAAAGGTACACTGGAACATCGCTATTACAATAAAGTGTTTGATTTTTTTAGAATTGGAAAGGGTGATCAATAATGGCTGGATACAAACACGGAGTATATAGCTATGAATTGCCAACATCTATCATCCCTCCTGTCGTGTCTATGGCTGGTTTAACGGTGGTTTTTGGAACAGCTCCGATTCATCTATTAGATGAGCCACAAAAGGCTGTAAATCGAGCAGAAATGGCTTATACGTACAGTGAAGCAGTAAAAAAAATGGGATATAGTGCTGACTTTGATAAATATACAATTTGTGAGGCTATTAGCTCTCATTTTGCGTTATTTGCGGTAGCGCCACTTGTTATGGTTAATGTACTCGATCCTATTAAACATACTGTTACCGGTTCTGAAACTGTGAAAATTACAAAAGGTGAAGGCGTTTTGCAAGCAGATGGTGTACTAAAAGCAAAAGTTGTTGTGAAAAATGGCTCGAATGCTATTGATAAAAAAGATTACGAATTGGAGTTTGATGACGAAGGAAGGCTACACATTTATACAAGTAATGATGGTGAAGTGACTGTAGAATTTGAACGATTAGATCCTTCATTAGTTACAGCATCTGATATTGTAGGTGGGGTATCATTAGACGGATCATACAAGGGTATAGAATTAGTAAATACAGTATTCCCACGTTTCCGTGAAGTACCTGGTATTTTAATCGCACCAAAATTCTCGACGAATCCATTGGTTGCAGCTGTATTAAAGGCAAAATCAAAAAATATTAATGGTCTGTTTCAATGTATGGCGATTGTTGATGTTCCAACATCAGAAGTCACAGATTATACAGCGGTGCCTGAGTATAAAAATATGAAAAACTTAGATGACCCGAACATGATTGTTTGTTGGCCAAAAGTTTCAATCGGTGGCATACAATATCATAAATCGACACAAATGGCGAGTTTGGCCAATTTGATTGATGCTCAAAATGAAGGTTATCCTTACCATGAACCGTCTAATAATAATTTACAGATGGATGCAGCTGTCTTGGAAGATGGTACAGAGATTTTACTTGGCTTGGAACAAGCTAACTATTTAAATGGCCAAGGTATCGTTACTTCTCTTAATTTCATAGGTGGTTGGAAACTTTGGGGACATCGTACAAGTTGCTATCCAGGCAATACAGATCCGAAAGACGCGTTTATCTCTGTGAGACGTGTCTTTATTTATGAGCAAAATCAGTTCATTTTGACGTATTGGCAAAAGGTAGACAAGCCAGGTAATCGTAAATTAATCGATAACATTGTGGATAGTAAAAATATTGATTTAAACGGTAAAGCAGCACGTCAATTTATCTTGGGGGGCCGTATTGAATTTTTACGTGAAGAAAATCCATTAACGGACCTGATCGATGGCATTTACAAATTCCACATTTTCATCACACCTGCTACACCAGGGCGTGAACTTCGAGGATTATTTGAATTTGATCCAAACTATTTTGAAACATTATTCGCATAAAAAGGGGGATAAACGGTGAAAAAAACTGATCAAATTTTAACCAACTTCACGGTTTGGGAAGATGCGGTAAACTGGCTTGGTGCTGCAGATGTTGAGTTACCAAATTTTGAGGCACTGACAGAAACGCTTAAAGGTGCTGGTATCGCAGGTGAGTCTACTACACCAGTAATCGGACATTTTGGATCACAAACAACGAAATTAAATTGGCGCACACTTTCTCTTGATGCAGCAAAATTAGCAGAACCGAAAGTACATGCTCTAGATTTTCGTGGTAACCAACAAATTTTTGATCCATTGAGAGGGTATATCAATCAAGAAGTTGTTGTAAAAACACGTTGTGTACCTACCAACTTCACACCAGGTAAATTTGCCGTGGCAGCTTCTACAGAAACGGCCAATGAATTTGAAGTTCATTACATCAAAATAATGATTGATGGTAAGAGAACAATTGAATTTGATAAATTCAACTTTGTATATTTCGTCAACGGAAAAGATGTCATGGAAGAAGTACGAAAAAATTTAGGATTATCTTAGGGAGGCATTATAGATGACTAAAAATGAAATAGTTTTAAATAAAGATCAAAATGAAGTGCAAGAGGAAGGATTAGAAAATGTAATTACCCTAACCCGCCCAATCACTGTGGAAGATGTAACTTATACAGAGCTAGTTTTAGATTTTGAGAGTTTGACAGGTGCTGATATTGAAAAGGCAGAAATGCAATTCAATGCCGAGAATCCTCAAAATGCAATTACAATGGTGAAAGAAATGGCGAAGGGTTTTGTGGCGATTGTTGCAGCACAAGCAACAGGCGTACATGTAGGTGTTATTCGTAAATTATCAGCATCCGATTACTCAAAGGTGACAATGCGAACAACACTTTTTTTAATGGGTGGAAAATAAATAGTCAACCAACAAGGACCATTCAGCTGATTTGTTTGTACTGTGCTAATCACAGTCATTCATCAGCTGAATTTTTTTTAAATATGACGTTGCGACGTTTGTTTTCCTGGAAGGAAACCATTGAATTTGCACAAGAGATGGCAAAAGAAGGGGGCAAAAGTTAGTGAGCAAAGTTTTTGAATTAGCTTTTAAACTCGGTGCTGAGCTATCAAGTAGCTTTCAACGTTCTTTTGCAGATGCTCAAAGAAGCATGGCTGGTTTGCAAAAATCAGCAGATACATTAAATAGTGTAGGGAAAACTTTGTCTGTTGGTGTAACAGCTCCTGTTTTAGGTTTGGGGGCTGCTGCATTAAAAATCGGTTCAGAATTCGAGGCGTCCATGTCTGAAGTTGCCGCTATTTCAGGTGCTACGGGAAAAGATTTACAGGCATTGGAAGATAAAGCTAGGGAAATGGGTTCCACTACCAAATACAGCGCGAGTGAAGCCGCACAAGCATTAAAATTCATGTCGCTAGCAGGATGGGATAGCGAGAAATCTATCAGTGCTATCGGTGGAGTGCTTAACTTAGCCGCCGCATCGGGCATGGAACTAGCCGCCGCATCTGATTTGGTAACCGACTACATGAGTGCATTTGGTATTGAAGCTGAAAAAAGCGGATACTTTGCCGACGTCATGGCATACGCTCAGAAAAACGCGAATACTTCTGTTGTGCAATTAGGCGATGCCTTTAAAAATACAGCGGCTGTGATGAATGCAGGTGGTCAAGACGTTGAAACGACTACGGCATTTTTAGCAATGATGGCGAACCAAGGATTTAAAGGTGCTGAAGCAGGTACGGCTTTAACTGCAATCATGCGTGATATGACTGCTAAAATGAAAAACGGCGCGGTTGCTATTGGTAAAACAAATGTACAAGTAATGGATGCGCAAGGTAATTATCGAGATTTAACAGACATTTTAACTGATGTGTCAAAAGCGACGAACGGTATGGGTGATGCAGAACGTGCAACGGCTTTGTCCTCCACATTTACAGCCGACTCAATTAAAGGTTTAAACTTAATACTTAATGCTGGTGTAGATGAAGCTGCAAAGTTTGAAGATGGTTTGCGTGGGTCTGCAGGTACTGCCGATGAAATGGCAGCAGTAATGAATGACAACTTACAAGGTCGAATTAAGTCGATGCAATCTGCATTAGAAGAAGTTGCAATTGTGATATACCAAAACATTCAACCTGCGTTAGAAAAAGGCGTAGCATTCATTCAGAATTTAGCGGATAAGTTCAACGGGCTAACACCCGCTATGCAAAATACCATAATCGTATTAGGTGTTACTGCAGCTGCTATTGGTCCTGTATTAGTAGCAATGAGTGTATTAATTAAATCATTTATGACTGTACGTTCAGCTATTGCAGGTGTTAGAGGTGCTTTAGCAGGATTGAAATTAGTTATGATGGCTAATCCAATCCTACTCGTTGTAGGTGCATTAGCGGCTCTTGCAGCTGGGTTATATTTTGCGTATCAAAAATCAGAAACTTTTAGAAATGTTATAAATCCGCTATTAGATGTTTTAAAAAATGTATTCGTTTCAGGTGTATCACAGATTGGTTCGACTGTTTCGGAGATCTTGCCAAAAGTCATTGAAGCTTTTAAATCTTTGGCAACACCAATTAAAAATTTAGGAGCTATGGTTCTACCTCTATTAATTTCTGCAGCGGAAAAAGTTTTTCCAACACTTGTAATGATTGTTGAGACAGCAGCACCGATTATTAAATCGCTCATTTCTTCCCTTGCAGAGATTTTTACAAACGGTATCATTCCAGCTATAAAATCGTTACTTTCAATTGTTGAGGCAGTTTTTCCAATTATCCAATTTGTCATAGAAAATGCACTTACATTAATCACTGGCATTATTCAGGCAGCGATGGCACTTTTGCAGGGAGACTGGTCTGGAGCATGGGAAATCATAAAAGAAACAGCTACAACAATTATGGATAATATTGTTTCATTCTTCTCTAATATCAACCTTTATGATATAGGTGTAGCCGTTATTAATGGCTTGATTGAAGGCATCAAATCAATGGGTGGAGCTGTTTTAGGAGCGATTGGTAACTTAGTACCCGAACCTATAAAAGGAGTTGCTAGTAAACTCTTAAAGAATCTACCTGGCTTTGCTGAAGGTGGTATTGTGGGCAATCCAACATTAGCATGGATTGGTGAAGGTGGCGATACAGAGGCAGTAATACCATGGAATAATAGTCAACGTAGTAAAGATTTATGGTTACAAACAGGGCAGCAATTAGGCATGCTAAAAGATAATGGTGTATTTGACAACATGCAGCACCAGGTATCCATGCAGATGCAAGCAAATGAAAGTCCTGCTATAAGCCCTGGTCAAGTTGCACAATCTGTGCCAAATCAAAATAATTCAAATGTGATTCAACTAACTTATAATCCACAATACAACGTACAAAGACCTGAGGACCTAGAACAGGTGAAACAACATGCGGATAAGGACAAAGATGATTTAGAAGCACGTATAGCTGAGTTTGATCGTGATAAGAGGAGGAAGTCATTTGGTGACTAATACGTATACAACAATTTCTGGCGATGAGTGGGATGGTATTTGCCATAAGTATTATGGACCAAATGGTGAAATGCTAATGGATAAAGTTATGCATACGAATCCTACTTATATGAATATTGCAGTATTTCCAGCAGGTATCAAATTAATGATGCCTGTTTTTACTTTAGAAGAAACCCAAAATACAGATGATTTACCACCTTGGATGAGGTGATTCTAATGACAAATACAAGACGTGCCATTGCTAATATTACGTACATGGGTGTAAATATTACACAAGATATTGCACCATACTTGAAGTCCTTCACATTCAATGATAATGAGGGAGAAAGTGACGATATTTCAATTGAATTGGAAGATAGAGAACGAAAATGGCAAGGTCCTTGGTTGCCGCGCAAAGGCGATAAAATCAGTGCTTCAATTGAGTTACGCAATTGGTATAAAGAAGGTGCATCAGTCAAGTTAAATTGCGGAACGTTTTTTGTTGACGATGTCAGTTTTAAAGGACCACCAGATACAGTATCAATTAAAGCGTTGTCTGTACCATTTACAAAAGGGGGCAAAGACACAAAAAAAACAAAGGCTTGGGAGAATGCAACATTGCAAGGCATTTTAACAGAAGTTGCAAAAGAAGCAGGTTTGAAATTAGTGTATGATGCGCCCACATTTCTGTATGATCGTGTGGAACAAGATAAAAAAACACCACTTGCATTTGCAAAGTCTTTAGCAAAACGTGAAGGTCTAGCGACAAAAGTAACGAAAGAGCAACTCGTTGTTTATGATGAGTTGCGATACGAACAAAAAAGCACTGTAAGAACAATTACACGTGGCGAAGATGATGTGAAAAGTTATGATTTTAAAGAGACAGCTGCTGAAGAACAATATGCAAAAGTGGAATTGTCATATTTCGATAGTAAAACAAAAAAGAACATTAAATATGTTTACAATGTACCCGGCGTAAAAGATGGTCCGACATTAAAAATAAACAAGCGTGCTAAAAATTTAGAGGAAGCAAAACGTTGGGCACAAGCTGAAGCACGTAATAAAAACAAAGGTTCCAAGAGTGGGAAAATTACACTAATGGGGAATGAAAAGATGGTTCAAGGTGTAACTGTGAACATTAAAAATTTCGGAGCTTTTGACGGAAAATATTTCATTGAATCATCGAGCCATAATGTAACAGGCGGCTATACAACAGATATTAATTTGCGGGAGGTGCTTAGCTATTGAGTAAAGGCGGAATGGAAAATACACCATTTGAAACAATTCGAAAAGGGCTTGTTTCCTCCGTAAATCGCAAGAATTGCACTGTTAGAGTGTATTTTCCTGATTGGGATGAAAAAGTGTCAGATGAGTTACCAGTCATGCAAAAGAACACTCTTAATACCAAATATTATTGGATGCCAGAAGTTGACGAGCAAGTTATTTGTGCATTTTTCGCAAATGGCACAGAGGAAGGCGTAGTGCTTGGTGCAATTTATTCTGAGGCAGATAAAGTTCCACAAGAGTTTCTTGAATCTGATGATTGCGATGGCGTGCTTTTTTCGGATGGCACACTTATTCGTTACGATGCTACAAATCATATCTTACTGATTGATGTAAAAGGCGAAATTGAAATTAAAGCTGATAAAAATATTCGAGCAAAATCCGGAGAAAAAATTTATTTAAATTAGAGGTGATAGTATGCCCGAAGCAATACGTTTTGGAGATATATGTACAGGACATGATGATTGGGGACCTAGACCAAACGATGAAGCTTCAACAAACGTTTTAATCAATGATCTAGGGGCACATCGAAAAGGGGATCATTGGATTCCTCATTGTAATAGTGTACCTGAATGTCATGATTCCACAGCAGCGAATGGTAGTCCTGATGTATATGTGAATGGTAAGCCATTGTGTAGAGTTGGCGATCCAGTCGCATGTGGCTCATCCATGGGATCAACACATAGCCCAGACGTTATCGTAAATGGTTAGGAAGTGATGAATTATGATAGGTGTATGGGGTGATGTAGTATTTACAGTATCAGATCAAAAAATCAATACGTTTGATAATTTTAAACGCACTGAAACGGCACGCTGGTCAAAGCATGATATTCACGGTCAAAAACAGAAATCAGAATTCATTGGATTAGAAGCAGGAAATATTTCGTTTACAATGCATTTTTCAGCTTTCCACGGAGTAAACCCAATTGCGGAACTGGATAAATTCATTAAATATGCAAGAAGTGGTGTAGCCCATACTTTAATAATTGGAACAAAACGTGTGGGTGTTGGAAAATGGTACATGCCTGGGACGGATCAATCGTGGGATTATATTGATAATCGAGGGAACATTTTAACTGCAGGTTTAAATATAACAATGGAGGAGTATGTATGACGAAATATACATTAACTTATAATCCATCTAATATAAATTTTAGACCAGAGAATGTGCTCGAAGAAATATTTCAAAATATCAATACAATTTTAGGTACGTACAAATTTAGCGTTCCACTATTTCGAGATTTTGGTTTTGCAGCTGAATTCATCGATAGACCAATGAGCATTTTACATCCACTATTTGTACGCGAGGTTGTGGAAACTGTGGAAAAATACGAACCACGTGCCATTGTAGAAGAAGTAAAAATGACAGCTGAAATAGACGGTAAAGCTTATCCAATTATTATTTTTAGTTTGAAAAGTGGGGTGAAGGTATGACACAAGTTGTTTTGCCTGAAATAAATTTTTTAACCACTGATGCACAAGAATTAGTCAATGAAATTATTACATTATATGAACAAGAAGAAGGAAGAAAACTCAGTCAAGCAGATCCATTACGGCTCATTTTCTTATCGTTAGCATCAGTCATTACTAAGCAAAATGTTGCAATTAATGACGCTGCCAAACAGAATTTATTGTATTATGCACGCGATAAAGTGTTGGATCATAAAGGTGCTGAAATGACGACACCACGTTTGGAAGCAACAGCAGCTACGACAACATTACGTTTACATTTATCGGTACCTCTTACTTCATCAAGGATAATTGAACGAGGCGCACTGGCAACTTCCAACGAAGGGGCTATTTTTTTTGCAACGGTTGAAGAAACGGCTATTAGTCCAGGTGTAGATTATGTAGATGTGGAACTAGAATGCACAACAAAGGGTGAAATAGGAAATGGATTTACGATTGGTCAAATTAACACCTTGGTTAAGCCATTGCCATATGTTAGTCACGTTGAAAATATATCCGTATCTGAGGGTGGTGCAGAGCGCGAAGCTGATGAACCTTATCGTGAACGCATTTATTTAGCACCAGAAAGCCTCACAAATGCAGGAAGTGAAGGAGCATATATGTACTTTGCTAAAAGTGCTTCTGCATTAATTAGTGATGTTTATGTGTATATGCCAATGCCAGGTTATGTTGATATTAAAATTTTATTGAAAGACGGCCAGTTACCATCAGATGAAATGATTGATAAAGTATTAAAAGCTGTCAGTGGAAAAACTGTTCGCCCATTAACTGATAATGTAAGTGCTGGTGCACCAACCGTTATTTCATTTGATTTAGACATGACATATTTCATAGAAACAAATGCTGTAGATAAAACGCTAGTACATCAAAAAATACAAACGGCTGTAGCTGAGTGGCTAGTATGGCAGCAATCTAAAATCGGTCGAGATATTAACCCTTCAAAATTAATTTCATTGTGTATTAAAGCAGGAGCAAAACGGGTGGATATTAGAAATCCTGCATTTACGGTAGTTGAACAGGGAGAAGTAGCACAATTGGATATGTCAAATGTGCATTTTGGGGGTGTAGAAGATGATTGATTTAAAAAAGAATACTCTTTTACGCGAAATTCCCGATAACTTACTTCATGATAAAAAAGTTGTCAATCTAGCAAAAGCTTTACAAAATTCGTTAGATAAGATGCTTGGATGGACTGACAAAATCAATTATACGATGAATCTTGAAAACCTAGATGATGCTGTGTTAGACCATTTACTGTGGGAAAAGCATATTACCTGGTCAGAAGGGTTAGAGCTAGTAAAGACTCGCGATCAAAAAATTAAATTCATTGAAAAAGCGATTGCCTTACATCGTTTAAAAGGGACACCAGCTGCATTAGAGTTGGTGTTTTCTGTTTTAGATAAACCATGTGAACTGCAAGAATGGTTTGAATATGATGGAGAGCCCTATCATTTTAAAGTGGAAATCAATACGTTGACTATCACAAATGATGAATTGAAGTTGTTGCGAAAGTTAATTCATGAATATAAAAATGTTCGTTCCTGGCTTGATTTTGTCTCAATTAAAATGCCACAGACACACTATATCGAATTGGAATCAGACCAATATCAATACCCTATTTATTTACCAATCTGTGGAACCTTCCATTGCGAAGGGATGCCAGGGAAAATACAAGAAAAAACATTGGAGTTACAAAAGGTAAATTACACATACCCTGTCTATTTACCGATTTGTGGCGAGATATATCTGAATGAGGTGATGGACGAATGGTGACTCGTATAGTCATTGACCGTACCCTAGATTTTTTAAAAAATATGGCTAAGAAAGCAATTGTTACTATCGATGATCAACAAAAAGAAATAGAGTTCCATTCTCAATTAATTGAAAGTGACACGGTGAAGACATATGTGTATTTAAATGATGGGCATGGTGTAGTGACAGAAGCCAAATTGGTAGATGAGCATGGCATTGAATTAGATAAGTACGCTGTACAGATAGAGCAGAGTGAGGACGGTTTAATGATTGTATTTACCTTATCTGTTGTATTGAAAGGAGTGATACAAAATTGAGATTTTCATTTAAAAACGATTATGTCTTACTACATTGGAAAGACCGTATATGGAAGATTGGTCCTGGTGGTAAATTAATTCCCAAAAAAGATGATGTTGGCGAGGTTATGCTCAATCCATTAACCGGGCTACCCTTTTACGAAACAATTGAGGAAGGTACTCGTGTAGCAGCAAAGCGCCTGAATCACATGGATTTAGGTATTTATATGGCACATGAATTTTTAGTAGAATTAGCTTCTTTGGTCAGACGGATGCAAATACAGCTCGAACTTGATGGACGTGTACCAGGTAATTCGGGTACGTTTTCAGATACTTTGGACGGTAACACAAATAAAATCACGTTAGATAAAACATTGACTGATATAATCGAGCCCGTTGTTATTGGGACCACAGTATTAAAGGTTGCAAGTATTGATGGTTTTACACCATTTACGCAAGTAACTATTTTTGATGATCTGCATAGCGAGAACGTCATTATCACATCCGTTGGAACCAATACAATCACTGTCCAAGCACTGCAGCATAATTATAAAAAAGGTGCAAAAGTAGCTCGTAGTAATGTAGCCATCGATACAACATTGTCAGAGATGGGTATTGGTAATTGGCAGACATACAAGGTTGATTTAGTGGAGGTGGTTTAGGATGGCTTTATATTATTGGAATAGATATTTTGCTTCAGCAAAAAATACTTTTGCATTGCAGTATATTTCAGCAGACAATCTTATGGGTTTTAGATGGGAAGATGATTATTTGATAATATCTCCTCCATCAGAAAATATCAAATGGACAAATGATGGCGATATTTACAGTTCTTATGGTAGAAGTAGAAAAGTTACTCAATATGATGTGAATCAATTTGCTGTTTCAGGACGTACCGTATACTATCTGACAAATTATATACATTCCCAAAGTAGTAGGGAGTATTTCAACACTAATATATATGAACTGAAACTTACCCAAACCAACTACGAAAAAGGTTCGTTCATTTCAACATTTCAAGCGGACGCAAACGCCTATACAAACAACGCAAGAAACGCAGATGGATATTGGTATGAAAGAGGTGCAAAAGTAAACACTGCACCTACATCTACACAAATACCTACACAATCAACTAAAAAGGATTTAACTGTCACAATTAATCTAGCCAATTATTTTAGTGATCCGCAGGGAGATGCATTAACCTATTCTGTATCGTCAGGCAATCCAAGTGTAGCGACAGCAACAATCTCAGGTAGCACATTAACCTTGATTGGCAAAGAAATTGGTAGTGTATGGATTACAGTCGATGCAAATGATGGCGAATTTACTACTTCACAAGGCTTTGCATTAAATGTAACTAATACAGCGCCAACGGTATCTGTAACTTCTCCAACCGCAAATATGACACTGTATGAAAATGATGTATTTAACATCGCTGGATCAGCAGCTGATGTAAATGCCAATCAATCTGTGACGATATATGGCCAAGTTAATCTTGAGTCAAAATTTGTAATGGGAATAGGACTAAGTAATGCTGCCATTCCGTTTAGCAAACAGCTTAAATTTAAAGGTGGCAGGCTATTTGACGGTGATATAGGTGTTACAAGGAATTTAACCGATGGCATACCACATACGCTAAAAATATGGGCTCAGGATAGTGATGGTGGGCAATCTACAATAGTAGAGCATGCATTTTACGTAGTACCAAACCGTCCGCCAATCTTAACAGTAGATGCTGTGCAACCGTCAGGCATCATTAATACAGACAAGTTTTCAATATCAGGTACAGCGAGCGACCCAGACAAAAATCCTGTTACAGCTGCTTATCGATTAAATGGAGGCAATAGCGTAGAGTTGGAAATTGTAGAAGGTAAATGGGCTTTTGATATTACACTAGCTCAATTGCAAGTTGGTCAAAATACAATTGTTGTAGAGCTGATGGACAGTTACGATTTTAAGGTTTCTAAAACCATCAAATTAAATAAAAATGAAGTCAACACGCCTATTTTGCAATCTGTTGCTCGCTACAAAATCGAGCCACCAAAGGGATCTGCAAAGGGCGTTTTATTATTCCTGGAACGTGACGAAGATATGGAGCTTGAAGTCTCGTTATCAATGACGTTAGCTGGTGAGCAGGAGCAATATGTTATTTTAACACCTGAAAATACAGCACCTATGCCAAATCAAAATAATGTCGTAGAGGATACCTTTTACCATGAAGCAAACGAGCCGAAAAACAATATCATTCTCAAGCTTTCAACATCGCGTGAGACTGTAGACATCCATCACAAAATCCACTTAATATCGGGGGTTGTTGAGTAATGGCGTTAGAGTATAAAGAGCGTGATCCAAGTGGTGAATTAGGTGCACCAAAAAAGGCTGGAACCGATGAAACAACAGAAGAAAGAGCTGCACGTTTAGAGCAAGAAAATAAAATACTGAGGCTACAAAATCAAGCCAACACAGAGCGCATGGATTTCATGGAGGACCTGATTGCAGAAATTGCAACGAAGGTGTATGGATGATGCGCTTTTTACTATGGATTTTGTTGTATTTGAAGGGAGGTGAAACCATGATGGCTATGTTTTTCGCACAACGAGTAATCTTAGAAAAAACAAAATTCAGTGAAGTACCTTCATCTTTACAAGAGGGTGTTAAAGAAATCTTAGAGGAATCAGGAGTAGGTTTTTTAGCTGAATAAACAAATGCAGGAGGTGCGGTTATGATTGAGTTTTTTGCCGACTTGATTAAACTTACGCCAGTACAACATTTATTAAAACATTGGAGTTATTGGCTTATGTACCTAGTAATGCTATTTGGCATGTTAGCTATATCATCCAAATTCCCAAGCGTTTGGGAATTTACCTCAAACGTAAAAAAGAGGCTTGCTAAAAAGCGAGCCTCTTAAATACTTAATAAGAACGAATGTTCCTATCCGATATTCATTATTACATATCGGAGGGAAAAAGTATATGAACATTAACAAAAATACGATTTACAACATGGATTGCCTAGAAGGTATGAAATACATACCTGACAAATCGGTTGATATGATTCTATGTGATTTACCTTATGGAACTACAAATTGTAAGTGGGATTCTATCATTCCGTTTGAACTTTTGTGGGAACAGTATGAAAGAATAATTAAAGACAACGGAGCAATTGTATTAACAGCAAGCCAGCCATTTACAAGTAAATTAGTTATGTCTAATCCTAAACTTTTTAGATATGAATGGATTTGGAAGAAGGGTAATCACGTTACAGGGTTTCCAAATGCTAATAGGATGCCTTTAAAAAACCATGAAAATGTATGTATTTTTTATAAAAAGCTGCCGACTTACAATCCGCAAGGTGTAGAGTATGTTAAACCAAAAGTCGTTATTAAAAATTCTCCTAGAATGCAAGTGTTAGGAAAAAATAACGATACCTTGAATAAACCACATGTTATTAAGAAGAAAAACTATCCTAAGTCAGTTGTAGATTTTCCGCGTGACAGTGGTACTTGGCATCCAACACAAAAGCCTTTAGCATTATTTGAATACCTGATTCGTACTTATTCAAATGAAGGTGAAACGGTGTTAGACAATTGTATGGGTGGTTTTACAACTGCGGTAGCCTGTGACAGCACAGGACGTTCCTGGATTGGCTTTGAATTAGAACTTGGTTACTGTGAAAAAGGGCAAGAACGTATTAATGCAAATAGACAAAATTTAAATCTACATCAAGTAGAAATTATAAAAATATGAAGTCACAAGTCTATGGAGACTGTGACTTTTTATTATGTAAAAAAGGAAGGTATCTTATGGACATTACACAATTAATTCAACATCCGATTTTATCGTTAGTACCAAAGCCAATACTTTATATGTTTTTAGCTTATTTAGTGTTCAAAGTTCTAGATTTTACGACAGGTCTTTTAAAGACTTGGAAAAAGGTTGTCGGGTATAAATCAGCAATTATGCGTGACGGTATCATTAGATGGATTGGCGAGTTAGTAGGAATTGTTTTTGTGATTATTTTAGATTTAATGTTTGGTCTTAATTTTTATTTAACAGGTTTTACATTAGCTCTGTTCTTATATAAAGAGGGTGGCAGTATTGCAGAAAATCTTCAAACCATTGGAGTAGATATGCCTGGTATCGTTGATGAAACATTAGAAAAACTGAACAAGGAGAGTGAACGAAAATGACCAGCGTAACTACTACATGCCGAGATCTTGCCGAGTTATTACCCGTTTCGCAAACAGCTTGCCGATTACTATTTCAAGAGTGTTTTAAAGCTGGTATTAAAAACATTTTCATCACTGAAACATATCGCTCACAAGAACGCCAAAAATACCTATATGCTCAGGGTCGTACTAGACCTGGGCAGATTGTAACATGGACTTTAGATAGTAATCATAAGTCACGTCTAGCTTGGGATATTGCCGTAGGTCCTCCACAGTCTTTATATGATGTAACAACACTTGCTCGAGTAGGTGCCATTGCAAGAAAGTTAGGTATTACGTGGGGTGGTGATTGGGTTGGTAGTATTGACCGACCACACTTTGAAGTTAAATCATCATGGAAGATGCCTGCAGGTTATAAGTTAGGAAAAATAATCGTACCAAGCAACAGCAAAATGCAAGTACAACTAATCGTAGAGGATAAAAAGGAGGAAATAAAAGTGGCTCAAACATGGAACCCTGGTTCACCAGCTATGAAAACTGAAACAGAAAACTTTATTGCACAGGCGGTTAAAGACGGCATTATTCAGGAATCTCATTTGAAAGATTTACAGAATGGTACAATGACGACTGATCGTTTAATTGGGTTATTTATTACGATTCAACAGCGACGTAGCAAATAACTGCAAAGCCCAGGTACTCAATTAATTTTGAACCTGGGCTTTTTTTATTTCCAGAAATTACACTTGCTAAAATACAAACATTTGTTCTAAAATAATACAAACAAACGTTCTTGTAAGGGAGTGTAATGACATGAAAGAACAACTGATTAAATCAATGAAACATAATCAAATTGTAAGTATGATGTACATTGCTCAAGATGGGAAAGTGTCAAAACGTAGTATAAAGATTATTAAAATTATTGGTGACTCGTTTCAGGCATACTGTTTCAGCAGAAAAGCCAAGCGTACATTTACAATTAGTAATGTCTTGGCGGTTGTTCCAGTCATCCATAAAGAATGTGAAATCATATGTTAAAAGCAGAACAACGCAGTTTGTTACACAAATTTGTAATACATGATTTAGCTATTCAATCATTACAGCGTGACTTTGCTGTTATCGAAAATTTAAAAATGGTGAAAGTATATGCACCAATAATTGATAGTCTATTAAAGGCAATAACAAATGATTATTACAACACCAAAAGGCTATTGGCAAAGGAAAAAATAAAGTTTGTTAAGTGGGAAAAGGTAGGGGAGTATTTCAGTGATTTAACTGTTACCACACCTGGAGAGGATGAAGTATTACGCTATGCTAATCAAGCCTTGAAAACACAGGTTGAAGAATTACTTTTAAGCCATATAAACAAATGACCAGGACTCACTTCATAAATGAGTACCTGGTCTTTTTGTATTTATTCATCATATGGTCTAAACTTTTTATAAAGCTCAATTCCTTTTTAATGTGTGTTTCACAATAAATAATACTAACCATAACATGGAAACTGTAAAGCCTACCCACTTGATTACACTCATTGAATCAAAATCCAAGTCCACTAAAAAAATAGCAACTATGATGAATACTAACCAGTCAGTCGATGATATTCTTTTCATATAATTATGGAGGATGTTATAATTTCAATAGAGAGGGAGCTGTAACTCCCTCTGCTACTTTGCTTATTCCTCGTCCTCGTCTTTGCGTTTCATCCAGTCGATTATATCAAGTGAGCCCTTGATACTTGCGATGATTGCTGCAATTATAAGGATGAGGTTTTTTAATTCCTCCATCTTGTTCACCTCCTTTCTATACTTTAATTATACATCATTTGATATATAAATCAAGTGATTTATAAAAACTTTTTTATTTATTTTGCAAGATGATTGTCATAGTATTCACCAAGCTTTTCAGCTACACCTAATCCCATACGACTGATGTCACTAACACCATCTACATAGCGTTTAATTGCCCCCTGTGTAAGCCCACACTCTTTAAAGATTCGATACGATGTATGTTCACCCTCACCATTTTTAGCAGCCTGTGCAGCCTTAACAACTGCCTCAACTTTTTCTGTAAGTTTCATGCCTAACACTCCTTTTTTAAATTTAATTATAAATCATATGAAATATAAATCAAATGATTTCTATGCCAAAGAAAAAAGCCACTCACTTGAGTGACTAATTTATGTTTACCAAGAACCGATTGTTTTGCCGAAAATCTTCACATCGTCCGTCATAAATTCAATCTCAGAAGCCGCAATCACAGCATCAGACATCGGTTCATCATCATTGGGCACGAATTTATCTGTATAAACAGTGAACTGTGCAATTTTATTAGCGCCTTGTTTAACGTTTATTCCGATAGTTTTGGCGCCCTTTACATCGACTTGTTGTACGAAATCATACATTTGGTTCACGACGTGCTGTGTAGCTAAGCCAGGACTAATAGCTTCGCTCATACTGATAATCAGTGTAACATGATTGTTCAAGTCAATGGCATCTGTCACATCAACGGCTTGCGCGTATTCAAAAACAGATGTATCAATTATGTGATTCGATTTTTCAGCGGTAGTAGGCTCTTCCTTTACAACTTCCTCCTCTTTCGATTTTTGCTCAGCAATAGCCTTTTCCTCAGCTTCTTTAGCTTTTCGTTCTTCCTCTTCTTTCGCCTTTAACTCAGCATCTTTTTTAGCTTGTTCAGCCTCTTTTTCATCTAATTCTTCCTGAGCCGCATCTGTTTCTTCAGCTTTTTCCTCACTACAAGCAGCAAGCAATAATGCTGACATAGCTCCTATGTATAAAAATTTTTTCATTAGTGTATTCCTCCCTTTATATTTCCATTTTAGGAAATTGAGAGTGAAAAGTACATATAAAAAAACAGACAACCAATATTAGTTATCTGTTTCCTCAGTTTCTTCTACTTCAACAATTTTAAATAATTCATTCATATCAGTTATATCAAATGCATTCAACAATTCGTTAAGTGACGCCTTTGGATAGCTTTTTTGTTTACCATTTACCATTTCACTTACAGCGCGGTTTGTTAGATTCGTACGTTCCACTAAATCTTTTTGTTCCCAATCACGTTCCGCAAGTAACACACGTAATCGTAATTTCAACTCTTTTTTTCCCAAACAATCCACCTCTCCCTCAATATGTATTGCATAATCCAATTATAAATTAAATTAATCAATTACGCAATTTGTAATTGACTTATCTTTTTGTTTTATTTATTATGTAATTAAGTTATAAGATGCATAGTTTATTTACACATTTAAAAAATTAAATACGAAAGGCGGAATTGGAATGAAAAAATATTCAATTGAAGAAGCATTAAAAGCTTCTGGTTATACGTGGGTAGAAATTGAAGAAATGTCGGAACAGGAAATTCAACAAGCAATAGTCGAGAACAACTTCCGTTATTGCGAACGTTGTTGGAATTATGTACACACTGATGATTTTAACGGTGAGCAAGACCTATGTGATGGTTGCATTTAAAAACTGAACAGGGGGCATTCATTGAGTGCTCTCGATTGAGTTTTTAAATTTAAAGGAGGTTACCAATATGGTTATTTACGTAATCCATTTATATGGAAGCAAAGGAACAGCAACTGTTGTTGATACTGGTTATAAAAAGTTAGAACGTGCTCAAAACATTTTGAAAAATATTGGCTTTGAAATGGTAGATGAAACTAATTTTAGAAAGTCAATGGAATCTGGTAACGTGCAAAAGGCTCAAATTGTTGAAGTGCATTTTTATGATTAGTAGTAAGTGAAATGGGGAAGCGAGGTGAAAAACGATGGCATTCGAATACTTAGCACAATATACAACATTTAATAGTGTAATCGATATGGATCAGCATGTGGAAGAGCATATCCAGCAACATTTTTATGAGCTAACAGAATCAGAACGCGCCATCGTTTTCAAGCTTGCTAGTCATAGCCTTGAATATCCAGGTGCATGTCATCTTAAAGCGAGTACCATTGCTGCAGCATTGGAGATCAGTACAAAAACGGTTTATCGTAGCGTTAAAAAGTTAGAGGAATTAGGCATCATCGAAAAGGTACCAGGTACAAAGTTAAACGGCATTAAAGGGGCTAGTATTTATCGTATTTTACCTTATGTCCTATCGAGCGTGTCCCAACGAGAGACAGCCGATAAAGCTAGTAGTATCAAGGGTACCGGACATTTTTCAGAAAACCAACCATCTAGTTCTTTTAATCTTTTAACAAGCACTTTACAGCAAGTATATAATAACGCTCACGCTGAAAAAGAAGCTCGTAAGGAATACATGAATGAGTACCAAGTGATGCTATTTGATTTTATGCACTCACTGCCTTTACGTGATGATTTAAAGGACCAACTACATAAATGTGTACTGGCTACAAAAATGAACGATATACGTGATTTTGTGAACGCTAAAGACGTTTTAGCTAACATTATCCGTGATATTGTGAACGGTACATTAACGATTACTAGTACATTAAGAGCCGTATTTGTAGGGGCATATAGTAAAGCTGTGGAGCGTTTGAGTAGGAAGGTGAATAAATCTCCTTATATAGAAGAAACTCCTTATAAAGTGCGTCCGGTGCCTTTTTATAACTGGTTGAATGAACGTGATAACCTTTCACAATCAATGGTGCATAGTGAACCATCGTTAGATAATTGGCTAGAGTGGTAAGGTGGGGAAATAAATCTAAATGAAGGTAACACAGGGTATTATTAAACTTACGTAGCAGGATTGTTCCATTATGTTACAATTTAGGATATATACTTTTGATTTATAAAGGAGGGTAGGTCGAATATGAAAGGATTGTTCAAATTATTTATAGGGTTATTTTTAATCTCAATATTAACAGGTTGTATTGGTGAAGATTATGATGTGGGGGTGCCAACTGCTCATATATATTTTGAAGGGTTATCTTTAGAGTTTCAATTAACAGAAGCAAATGTCAGTTGGAAAACGGAAAGTGAAGAAGTGGAGAAAACAAAAGAAGATATTATTAAATACGCATCATCATTGGATGAGATAAAGGTTTTTCCAGGTGAAAAGGCGAAGTTGGACTTTAGAGAGAATAAAAATAATGGTGGGGATATATGGACTGATCCAAAAATAAATATTGCCTTATTAAAAGATGGCAAACGAACAGAACTTATTTTGGATGACTTTAGAGAATTCCAATTCCCAACAGATAAAGGGAATTATGTATTGGAAGTTGAATTTATTATTTCATCTGGATATGCTCAATATTTAGGGAATGTTCTAATTCAGTGATTAGCACATAGCTATTGTTTAAGTAACGGATGCTTTAATTAAATAATCCATAAAAGACCACTCCGTGATGGGTGGTCTTAATTTTTATATGGTGTTACATGGTGTGGAGATAATTAAAAAGACCACCCATAATTGAGTGGTCTGTGCTATTATTTATCATTAATTATCGTGAATTTTAACACCAATTTAACACCAAGTGAGGTTTTTGCAATATTGTTAAATGGTTATTGAACTTTCATAAGTAGCCCTAAACCCTTGGTACATCTAAGTTAGAGAAAAAGCCGCGTATGCCGTAGTTATTATAGAAAGTTTTAAACCACCACTCCTCAAAGTGGGTGTTCGCAGAAGCTTTCCTGCATATCCTCATGCACCTTGGTGTGAGGCCCGTCATTCCAACTCCAATAATAAAACTCCCTTTTACAGCTTAAAGGTTAAAACTTAATATTATACGAACAATGCAGCCTTTAAAGATATAATAAGGGATGATAAACAAACTTGCAAGTAAGATGGTTTAGGTAAAAAAGTCAATGGGCAAGCATCCCAATTCATATTACTTTACTCTAAATGAGCATTTTTAAATACAAAAATTACCATACGCGAATCAATGACAGGTACCCTAAGCTACTTGTAACTCATTTTTGATTTGTTCA
>NZ_JBNNMG010000042.1:0-46576 GCF_050272555.1 Lysinibacillus sp. NPDC047702
GGCTCATCGGACGCCCCCAGGAAAGCACTCAGTCGGAACGGAGATCAACCCCTCGTTTTGAAAAAGGACTATACTTTTTAATTTGTCACCTTGATTTCATTGACATAATAGTATTTCAACAACATGAGAAACTGCATAAATTTTTATGCAGTTTTTTCTTTACTTTTCATCAGTTATTTTGTAAGCTAGAAACAACGTTAAAAGTGGTCTGACCACTTTTTGATAAGGGGAGTTAGTCGTATGGATAAAAAAACCGAACAAAAGAAAGTGTTTTTAGAAATCGTCCAACAATTACGTCAACTCATTAAAATAGAAAAAATACAAGCTGGTGAGAAGCTACCTTCCGAACGAGTTCTGTCAGAGCGTCTAGGTGTCGGGCGATCCTCTGTAAGAGAGGCATTGCGAAGTTTAGAATTGCTCGGACTGATTGAAACAAGACATGGCGGTGGTACTTTTCTAGCGTCCACACATAAACATCAGCTTGTAGAAATACTGTCGATGTTTATATTAGAAGATGAAAAATCAAAAAAGGATGTCGAATTAACGCGACAAATTCATGAAAAGGAAGCTATCCGCGTAATAAGTTGTACAGAGATTCTTCGCACACTACCTGTGTGGGACAGTTTTTTTGTGAAACTAGAAATTGAAGGTACAGTTAATTGTCGAGATATTTTAAGAGAGCTAATAATAACGGCAGGAAATCGACTTTCTTTAAAAATCTGGTTTCAATTAGCAGCTTATGATGGTGACCGTTTAAATCGAAACTCAACAGAAGAGGAAAAATTAATCATTCAAACGATGTTGAAATCGATGCAGCTAGGCTATGAAAAAGAAGCATTAAAAGCTTACGAACAGTGGATGAATACTGAACAAAGCATTTAGACAACAAAGGGGGAGTCAAACATGGCAATACGTAGCTTATTTAGCGGTAATAAAAAAAAGAAAGAGAACGGACAAGAAAAGGCATTTCCAGAAGGACTGATGACAAAATGTCCTGAATGCCGCCATATTCAATTAACGAAGGAATTAGAGAAAAATCATAAAGTATGCACAAAATGCAGCCATCACTTCAAAATGACTGCACAGGAGCGTGTAAATTATTTCTTAGATGAAGGCTCATTTTTTTCTATGGATGATCATTTACAAACAAATAATCCCCTTAATTTCCCAGCGTATGTGGAGAAAATTTCTGTAGATCAACAAAAAACAGGCTTAAATGAGGCTGTATTGACAGGAGTAGGTACATTAGACGGAGAAGAAATTGTCGTAGCAATTATGGATTCTCATTTCCGAATGGGCTCCATGGGCTCAGTAGTTGGAGAAAAAATTACACGTGCTGTTGAAAAGGCTACTGAATTACGTGTACCGTTTATTATTTTTACAGCTAGCGGTGGGGCACGTATGCAGGAAGGCGTTCTATCATTAATGCAGATGGCAAAAACGAGTGTGGCATTAAAACGACATAGTGACCAAGGTTTATTGTTTATTTCGATATTGACGCACCCAACAACAGGTGGTGTTTCGGCAAGCTTTGCCTCTGTTGGGGATATTAATATAGCAGAACCTCAAGCATTAATTGGCTTTGCTGGACGTCGTGTTATTGAAGAAACAGTTAGAGAGAAATTGCCGAATGATTTCCAAACAGCAGAATTTTTACTTGACCATGGTCAACTTGATGCTATCTTCCCTCGTAAAGATTTGCGAGATCAAGTAGCAGTACTTGTAAAAATGCATACGAAAGGCGGCGTACAGCATGTCTAAAAATTTAGCTTTTGAAGAACCAGTAATACAGTTACGAGAAAAAATAGATGAATTAAAATCAATAGCTGCTGAAGCAGATGTAGATATGACAGGTGAAATTGAAAAGCTTGAAATTCGTCTGACTCAGCTAGAGCAATCCATATATGCCAATATGAAGCCATGGGATCGTGTGCAGGTAGCTAGACATCCAGAAAGACCAACGACATTACAATATATAGAAGCAATGTGTGAGAATTTTATAGAATTACATGGGGATCGGACATTTGGTGACGATGCCGCCATTCTTGGGGGAATTGGATTTTTTGAAGGACAGCCGGTAACAATTATTGGACATCAACGTGGAAAATCTACGAAAGAAAATATTCGTCGTAATTTCGGTATGCCACACCCAGAAGGTTATCGAAAAGCATTGCGATTAATGAAACAGGCTGAAAAATTTAAACGCCCAATTATATGCTTTATCGATACAAAAGGTGCATATCCAGGTAAGGCAGCAGAGGAACGTGGCCAAAGTGAAGCAATTGCTAGAAATCTGATTGAGATGGCAGGCTTAAAAGTACCAGTGATCAGTATTGTTATTGGTGAAGGTGGTAGCGGTGGTGCACTTGCATTAGGAGTAGCTAATCGTGTCTTTATGTTAGAGAACTCAACGTATTCTGTTATTTCTCCTGAGGGAGCAGCATCCATCTTATGGCGTGATGGAAGTCTTGCGAAACAAGCTGCAGAGGCAATGCGTATAACAGCGCCTGATTTAAAGGAGCTAGGTGTCATTGATGGCATCATCCCAGAAATTACAGGTGGTGCACATCGCAATGTAGCGAAGCAGGCTCTTTATATAAAAGAATGTATAAGTGATACACTGAAAGCATTGAATTCTTTAAATGGCGAAGAATTAGTTGAAGATCGTTACGAGAAATTTAAACAAATCGGTCAGTATACAGAAACAGAACTATAAATACTGATAAGAAAATATTTCTTGATTTGAGTTTTAGATCAAAATTTTTAGTTGAAAATCTGCTCGTAAAGGGATTATTTTCGTCTTTTAGTTGAAGAAAAGCTTTTATGATATAAGAAGATAGTAGCGCAAAAATAACGCCAGACTTCTTGAAAAAATGTTAGATTTCGGATGTTTTTGAATGGAAAGAGTGTGTGAAAGCGCATTCTTTTCATTTTTTATGTAAAAGTTATGTTTTTATAGTCTTAGAACCCTTACATAGTTTGTTTTTTCATGTTAATGTGAATAATAATAGTAACTGCAGGAGGTTCGACAATGAAAAAAATTGCCGTATTAACAAGTGGTGGAGATGCGCCAGGAATGAATGCAGCTATTCGTGCAGTCGTTCGTAAGGCAGCCTTTCATGGAATCGATGTTGTTGGGATTAAGCATGGCTATGAAGGCTTAGTAAAAGGTTACATGGAAAATCTTGATCTAGGTTCAGTAGGTGGCATAATTCAACGAGGTGGTACACAGTTAAATTCAGCGAGATGTCCTGAATTTAAAGAAGAAACAGTCCAACAGCGTGGTATTGACAACTTGCGGGCAGCAGGAATTGAAGGATTAGTTGTTATTGGTGGTGATGGTTCCTACAGAGGTGCTATGGATTTAGTGAAGAAAGGCTTCCCTGTTGTTGGTGTCCCAGGAACAATTGATAATGATGTACCAGGCACAGAATACACAATAGGATTTGATACGGCACTAAATACAGTTGTAGAATCCATTGATAAAATTCGCGATACAGCGACCTCTCATGAAAACTCCTTTATTGTAGAGGTAATGGGAAGAGACGCTGGAGATATTACTTTATGGGCAGGTCTTGCAGCAGGTGCTGAAACTGTTTTAATTCCAGAAGAAGATTATAATTTAGATGACATTGTGGCACGCTTAGATCGAGGAGCAGCACGTGGCAAAAAGCATAGCATTATTATAGTTGCTGAGGGTGTCATGTCTGGCAGTGATTTGGCAAAATTGTTAAAGGAAAAAACGGGGAAAGAGACGCGTGTTTCTGTTCTTGGCCATATTCAGCGAGGTGGTTCTCCTACTGCACGTGATCGTGTTTTGGCAAGTCAATTCGGTGCTCATGCAGTTGAATTACTAATGGAAGGAAAGTCTGGCAGAGCGGTAGGAATTCGCAATCATCAAGTAATTGACTATGATATGCCTGAAGCTTTCGAAAAAAATCATGAAGCAGATGTAAGTTTATATACATTAATGAAAGAACTGTCAATATAATTTGGCATAAAAACGGAGTGGGCAGAAAATGAGAAAAACTAAAATCGTATGTACAATCGGTCCGGCAAGTGAGTCGCCAGAAACCTTAGAAAAATTGATTGAAGCAGGTATGAATGTTGCCCGCTTAAATTTTTCACATGGTTCGCATGAGGAGCATGAGGTACGCATTAATTTAATTCGTGAAGTTGCACAGAAATTAGGGAAGCCAGTTGGGATATTACTTGACACTAAAGGCCCTGAAATTCGTACACATAATATGAAAAACGGAGAGCTGCATTTAACAGCAGGTCAAGTAATTGATATTTCAATGACTGAGGTTGAAGGGACAGAGACTAGCTTCTCTGTCACATATGAACGCTTGATTGAGGATGTGGAACAAAACTCCATTATTTTGTTAGATGATGGTCTCATTCAGCTACGTGTCTTAGCAACAGATATGGAGAAAGGTCTTATCCATACAATTGTTGAAAATGCGGGTGTTTTAAAAAATAAAAAAGGTGTGAATGTACCTGGTGTTTCTGTTCAGCTTCCTGGAATCACAGAGAAGGACGCACAGGATATTTTATTCGGCATCAAGCAAGATGTAGATTTTATTGCAGCTTCGTTCGTGCGTCGTGCAAAAGATGTGCTAGAAATTCGAGAGCTGCTTGAACAAAATGGCGGAAGTCATATTCAAATCATCCCGAAAATCGAGAACCAAGAGGGTGTTGACAATATTGATGAAATCATCTTAGTGTCAGATGGATTAATGGTAGCTCGTGGTGATCTAGGCGTTGAAATTCCAGCTGAAGAAGTACCATTAGTACAAAAGAAATTAATTTTAAAATGTAATCAAGTAGGGAAACCAGTAATTACTGCTACACAAATGCTAGATTCAATGCAGCGTAACCCGCGTCCAACACGAGCAGAGGCAAGTGATGTAGCGAATGCTATTATTGATGGTACTGATGCAATTATGTTATCTGGTGAAACAGCAGCAGGTCTATATCCAGTGGAATCTGTACAAACAATGAATAAAATCGCACAGCATACAGAAAACTCTTTAGACTATAAGGCAATAGTCTCTATGCGTAGTCGAGAAAAAGAGGCAAATATGACAGAGGCTATATCTCAGGCTGTAGCGTATACGTCAATTAATTTAGGGGTAAAGGCAGTTTTAGCACCGACTGAAAGTGGTAATACAGCTAGAATGATTGCAAAATATCGCCCAGGTGTACCAGTTATTGCTGTAACGGGATCCTCAAATACAGCTCATACATTAACACTTGTTTGGGGAGTATATCCAGTTGTTTGTCAACGTGTGACAACTACAGACGAAATTTTAGAGCTTGCTGTTGATGAAAGCTTAAAGCATGGATATGTAACACATGGTGATGCAGTTGTTATTACTGCAGGTGTACCAGTTGGTGAAGCAGGTACAACTAACTTAATGAAAGTTCACATTATTGGAGATTTACTAGCTCGCGGTCAAGGAATTGGAAAAGCTTCAGTAGTAGGAAAAACGGTTGTTGCAAAAAATGCAGCAGAGGCACTAGCCTATGATACAGATGGTTGTATTATAGTAACGGTTGGGTCGGATCGTGATATGATGCCAGCGCTTGAAAATTGTCTTGGTTTGATTACCGAGGAAGGTGGACTTACAAGCCATGCAGCAGTAGTAGGTCTGAGCCTAGGTATCCCTGTTATTGTCGGAGTAAAAGAAGCAACAACTTTGATTCGTCATGGTCAAGAAATCACAATGGATGCAGAAACGGGCGTTATTTATAAAGGACATGCCAGCGTTCTTTAAGAAAGATAAAGAAGCTCTAGTGCAAACGACTGTACTAGAGCTTTATTCTAAACATAACGAAACACTTTTCATACATAAACATTCTTCATTCGCATCATGCTTGAATATAAATAGATTCATCTCTCTACATGGTGTTTCATTTGTTTTTTTAATGAAACAAAATGGGCTATAATAACGTATAAGAGGTATAGCTTTTTAGATAGAAGGGAGAAAAATATGAGAAAAGTTTTTCTTGGTTTCATTGTCTATGCATTAGCCGAATTGGCGTTATTAATAGTAATTGGTCAAAATATTGGTGTTTTCAATACATTATTGCTCATTGTTGCAACAAGTATTATAGGTATTTATGTAGTTAAAAATAAAGGTATGAATTCTGTGCAAAATGTTAAAAATACGATAGCACGAGGAGAGGCTCCAGGTCCTGCCTTAATTGATACTGTGTTAACATTCAGTGGTGGTGTATTATTAGCTTTGCCAGGATTTTTAACGGATTTGATTGGTTTGTTACTACTCATGCCTTTTTCCCGTAAAATGTTCCAACCAATCTTTTATTATTGGATGCGTAAAAAAATGAAAAAAGGTAACTTTATTATCGTTCAAAAATAGCATTTTCCTTTAACTTAACTGCCAAAAATAAAAAAATTGGGCTCAGTAAAATACCATAAAAACCAAATAATAAAATGGAGGCAGCACTGATGAAAAAGGTGTGGAAGGTACGTAATTGAAGCGTATTTGACCAAAGCATGGATTCAGCAAGCTGCCTTGTTAATTGAACGAATAAATATAATACTAAAATTGCGACACATAAAAAGGTATTGCCTGTGAAGTAAAAATAAATGCTCATGGGTACAAGAAATACACCAATGCCAAAGAATGGAAGCACATCTGCGAAGGCTACTATAAAAGCTTTAATGATAGCTTGTTCAAAGTTAAGCAGCACAAATCCTGCACATAGTATGAGCAATGTGATTGTGAAAAGCTGAAATTCCACAAATAGAAAGTAATGAAACAACTGCATTACTTTAGAAAAATGTGACTGCCACTCATTGCGATATTTTTTTGGCGCATATTGAAAAAACCAATAACGGGATTTCCGAGTTTCCAATAGGGCGAAATAGTATGCAACAAGGAATATAAATACTTCAATGACATGCTTCATAATTAATTGAAAAATATTCGCTATATAAACTAAAATCGAATCAAAAATAGACAACGATTTTTCCTTTAAAACTTGGATAAATATGGATTCATATTCATCGAAAAGTGGGAAATTTTGTAGTGTATCTCGGATTTCAGGAAAGATATGAATTACGCTATTGATAGATATAATAGCGAGAAAAAAGATACAAGAAAGTATCAAAATTTCCACGATAATTGCTGCAAGCCAATAAGCGATCCTACAATAAGTATGAAGAAATTTTATGATAGGATAAGTTGAAAAAGATAAAAAAATTGCAAGTGAAACGGGTAATACGAACCAAAGTATTACCAAATAGAATATAAAAAATAAAATACTTGTAGTTCTTTCGTATGAAAAATGTTTAATATTCCTCATTTTTACAAATTCACCCCATTTCAAAAGTTAAATTAATGTCAAAATATACAAAAATACCTCTTTAGAGCATATATATAATCGCTCGGGCGCCTTTTTCTTTATTTGGCGGATTTTCATTCACAAAGCTGTCAAAAATGATTATAATAGCAATGTAAGCGATTTACTTAATGGTTCATATGAGCAAAAAACGTAAATGTGACATACAAAATACATTTACAACCAAAAAAATAAGTATGAGGGAGCGATAATTATTATGTCAGCAACTAAAGGTTTGGAAGGTATCGTAGCAGCGGAATCTAAAATCAGTTCAATTATCGATGACACACTTACATATGTTGGTTACAACATTGATGATTTAGCAGAGAACGCGTCGTTTGAAGAAGTAGTTTATTTATTATGGCACACTCGTTTACCAAAAGAGGACGAGCTAGCTGAATTAAAACAACAATTAGCAGACAACATGACAATTCCGCAAGCAATTGTAGAGCAATTCAAAACATACCCACTTTCAACTGTACATCCAATGGCTGCACTACGTACTGCAGTATCTTTACTTGGTGTATTCGATGAAGAGGCAGATGTTATGGATCCAGAAGCTAACTACCGCAAAGCTATCCGTTTACAAGCTAAAATTGCTACAGTAGTTACTGCATTTTCACGTGTTCGTAAAGGTTTGGAGCCAGTTGCGCCAAAACCAGAATTAGGATATGCAGCAAACTTCTTATACATGCTTAAAGGTGAAGAACCAGCAGCAATCGAAGTTGAAGCATTCGACAAAGCATTAGTATTACATGCTGACCATGAATTAAATGCATCTACATTCACAGCACGTGTATGTGTAGCTACATTATCAGATGTTTATTCTGGTGTAACAGCAGCTATCGGTGCATTAAAAGGGCCACTTCATGGTGGTGCAAATGAGCAAGTTATGAAAATGTTAACTGAAATTGGCTCACTTGAAAAAGTTGAATCTTACATTCAAAATAAATTAGACAACAAAGAAAAAATCATGGGCTTCGGTCACCGCGTATACCGCAAAGGCGACCCACGTGCACCACACTTACGTGTAATGTCACAAAAATTAACTGAACTAACTGGTAAACCAGAGCTATATGAAATGTCAGTTAAAATCCATGACATGATCGTAGAACAAAAGAAACTACCTGCAAACGTAGACTTCTTCTCTGCGTCAGTGTATGATTCTTTAGGTATTGATCATGACCTATTCACACCAATTTTCGCAGTATCGCGTACTTCTGGTTGGGTAGCTCATATTTTAGAGCAATATGCTAACAACCGCCTAATCCGTCCACGTGCAGAGTATGTTGGACCAGGCATGCAAAAATATGTTCCAATCAGCGAGCGCTAATTTGGAAAATATGCTAGAATATTTGGGACTGTGTTACTGATAACACAGTCCTATGATTATGAATTTAGGAGGCAACAGCAATGTCAAACAAAATTGTAGTTGAAAATGGCGTACTTAATGTACCAAACAATCCAGTGATTCCTTTCATCGAAGGTGATGGAATTGGTCCAGATATTTGGGCTGCAGCATCTCGTGTAATCGACGCAGCAGTAGAAAAAGCTTACAACGGTGAAAAGAAAATCGAATGGTTAGAAGTTTTAGCTGGTGAAAAAGCATTCAACCAAACTGGTGAATGGTTACCACAAGAAACTTTAGACAAAATTAACGAATACTTAATCGCAATTAAAGGTCCTCTTACTACGCCAATCGGTGGTGGTATCCGCTCTCTAAACGTAGCATTACGTCAACAGCTTGACCTATATGTGTGCTTACGTCCAGTACGTCACTTTGACGGAGTACCTTCTCCAGTTAAACGCCCAGAAGACGTTGATATGGTTATCTTCCGCGAAAACACAGAAGACATCTACGCTGGTATCGAATTCGAATCTGGTTCTGAACAAGCTCAAAAAATCATCAACTTCTTACAATCTGAATTTGGTGTAAAACAAATTCGTTTCCCAGAAACTTCAGGTATCGGTGTGAAGCCAGTATCTAAAGAAGGTACTGAGCGTTTAGTGCGTTCTGCTATCGAATATGCAATTAAACATAACCGTCCGTCTGTGACATTAGTTCATAAAGGAAACATCATGAAATTCACTGAAGGTGGTTTCAAAAAATGGGGTTATGAATTAGCTGAAACTGAATTTGCTGATCAAACATTCACATGGAACCAATATGACGCTATCAAAGCTGAACAAGGTGAAGAAGCAGCAAACAAAGCTCAAGCTGACGCTTTAGCTTCTGGTAAAATCTTAGTAAAAGATTCTATCGCTGATATCTTCTTACAACAAATTTTAACTCGTCCAAAAGAGTTTGATGTAGTTGCTACAATGAACTTAAATGGTGACTATATTTCTGATGCATTAGCTGCACAAGTTGGTGGTATCGGTATCGCTCCAGGTGCGAACATTAACTACGTAACTGGTCACGCGATCTTCGAAGCTACTCACGGTACAGCTCCAAAATATGCTGGCTTAGATAAAGTAAACCCATCTTCAGTATTACTTTCAGGTGTATTAATGCTTGAACACTTAGGATGGCAAGAAGCAGCTGACATGATCAATACATCTGTAGAGAAAACAATTTCTTCTAAAGTTGTAACTTACGACTTCGCTCGTTTAATGGACGGCGCTACAGAAGTGAAATGTTCTGAGTTCGCAGATGAGTTAATCAAGAACCTATAATTTCTATTGTAATATAGAAATTATAGGTAAAGCGGATGCTTTATTCTGTCGATATAATTAGGGTAAAATGTATTTAGTTTAACTTCTTTCAGCAAAACTGAAAGAAGTTAAAGTCTCTGGCAGCTGTCACGAAATCGGAAAGGATTTCTTTGTGCAAGCACAAAGCCGATTCCGGACGCAATTATGCCGAGGCATAATTGATTAAAGCATTATGATGAACTTGATTAATCGAGGGAGGAGATATATTCTCCTCCCTTTTTTAAATATATAACCTAATTTTAAAGGAGCGTATTCAAATGTCTCTGAAACGTAAAAAAATCTCAGTAATTGGTAGTGGTTTTACAGGTGCTACAGCAGCATTTTTAGCAGCTCAGAAAGAACTTGGCGACGTCGTTTTAGTAGATATCCCACAGGCAGAAAACCCAACAAAAGGTAAAGCACTAGATATGTGGGAAGCTGCACCAGTGCAAGGTTATGATTCATATGTGAAGGGTACTTCTAACTATGCAGATATAGCAGATTCTGATGTAGTCCTTATCACTGCTGGTGTTGCTCGAAAACCAGGGATGAGTCGTGACGATCTTGTTCAAATTAATCAAGGTGTAATGAAAGCTGTTTCTAAAGAAATTGCTGCTCACTCACCAAATGCAACGATTATCGTGCTCACAAACCCAGTAGATGCTATGACTTACACAGTTTACAAAGAAACTGGTTTCCCAAAAAATCGTGTTATTGGTCAATCTGGCGTACTTGATACAGCTCGCTTCTGTGCGTTTGTTGCTGAGGAGCTTAATATCTCAGTGAAAGACATTACTGGCTTTGTTTTAGGTGGTCACGGTGATACAATGGTACCACTTACTCGCTATTCATTTGCAGGCGGAATTCCATTAGAAACATTAATACCTGCTGATCGTCTTGAAGAGATTGTTAATCGTACTCGTAATGGTGGTGCAGAAATCGTTAATTTGCTTGGTAATGGCTCAGCATATTATGCTCCAGCAGCGGCACTTGTTGAAATGGCAGAAGCAATTATTAAGGATCAGAAACGTATTTTACCATCTATTGCATACTTAGAAGGTGAATATGGCTACAATGATTTGTATTTAGGTGTTCCAACTTTACTTGGTGCGAATGGCATCGAAAAAATCTTTGAGCTAGACTTAACAGACAAAGAAAAAGCAGCTTTAGATAACTCGGCAGAAGCAGTCCGCAATGTTATGAAAATTTTAGCTTAATAAAAAGCTTATGAAATCGAGTGGGAATCATTCCTACTCGATTTTTTTGTTTAGTAATAGTTCTATATTAAGCATAAATCTCAGATAACTTGTTAAACCATATTTCTTCAATTGATCTGTACTAATGCATCGTATGCATATCAGGAAAATGGTTATTCTGCTTTTCGTTGTACTTTTAGAATAAAATTGATACTATGAAGGTAGTATGATAGAAAAGGGGTTGGCGTATCTTTGCTTCAAAAAAACAGTAAGCTTGGTCTCACAATAGATGAAATTACAGTTGGCGAGAAGATTCATATTACTGAAAAGATAGAGGATAAGGATTTACTGCTTTATTTAGGCCTTACGAATGATAGTAATCCGCTTTATATTCAACATGATTATGCTGCGATGACACCTTTTCAAAAGCCAATCGTACCAACGATTATGTTAAATGGTATCATTACGTCAGCTGTGTCGAAGTACATTCCTGGACCAGGTGCACGAATTATTGAGCAGCATTTAAAATATTTAGGACCTCTCTATCATTATGAATTATTTGATACGCTTTTAGAGGTAACAGAAATAAATAAGTTCCAAAATATAATTACTGTATCTGTTCATTCCTATAATGAGCAAAAACAGCTTGTGATTGAAGGAACCTTATTGGTGACACCACCACTTGCACTATAGACGTCTTGAGATTTGAAATGGGGGTTTCAAATCACTAACGGAGGCATTATTACATGACAAAAACAATTTTAGTTGTAGAAGATGAATTTTCTATTGCGACACTATTGAAATATAATTTAGAACAGGCAGGTTATGTTGTAGAAACAGCTGCAGATGGTCAAGAAGGATTGGATAAAGCAATTGACTTACAGCCAGATTTAATTCTCTTGGACTTAATGCTTCCAAGGCTTGATGGTATGGAGGTATGTAAACAAATACGTCAACAACGTATGAATACACCTATAATTATGTTAACTGCAAAGGATGATGAATTCGATAAGGTTCTTGGTCTGGAGCTGGGAGCAGATGATTATATGACAAAGCCTTTTAGCCCGCGTGAGGTATTGGCACGAGTGAAGGCTGTGTTAAGACGTTTCACACAAAATGTTGTATTAGACGATAAAGATGAGCCTCAAGAGAAAATGTTTGAGTTCGGACAATTGCGTGTCTTTCCTGAGCGTTTTGAAGTATTTTTACAGGATGAAGCATTGGAATTCACACCAAAGGAATTTGAGCTATTGATTTATTTGCTTGAAAATAAAAATCGTGTTTTAACACGGGATCAGCTATTAAGTGCTGTATGGAAATATGATTTTGCTGGTGATACACGAATTGTGGATGTACACATCAGTCACCTTCGAGATAAAATTGAGGAAAATAGCCGAAAACCAATGTTTATCAAAACAATTCGCGGTCTTGGCTATAAATTTGAGGAGCCGAAGACAACATGAAATCAATGAGCAACCGCTTATTCTTGACATTCATGCTTTTACTCGGAACAATACTAGCTGTCCTAATGATTGTAATAGGTCAGCTTTTTCCCGTTTATATAGAGCAGTATAATGAACAGGCGAGCCTGCAGATGCAAGAATCAATCAATCAAGTATTGGATGAACGAAAGATTGAACTCTCTAAGGAAGATAGAGATGCCTTAAATACAGTCCAAAATGCAGAGGAACAGCGTTTAATTTTACCGAGTATTCACGCTCGATTATATGTGGTGCTCGTTATTCTTTTTACTATTGCACTAATTTTGATTGCAATTGTCAGTCGTCATATGATTCGAAATTTCACCGCACCAATCGATAATGTAACCGAAACAGCGCTGGAGCTGGCTAAAGGGAATTACCGTGCGCGTGCCCATGAGAACGAGCAGGAACGTATGATGCCATTAAGTCATTCTATTAATATTTTAGCGCGTAATTTACAGGACATTACAACGATACGTGAAGTAGAAGAGGAGCGGCTAAAAACGTTAATTGAAAACATGGGAAGCTCGCTTATGATGATTGGACGTGAAGGCAATATATCGATCGTGAATCGTGTATTCTTAGAGCGTTTTGGAATGCAAATTGACGATGTTCAGGGGAAGGTCTTTCGTACAATAGGCTTACCTAAATCACTTGAGCAATTTATCGACCATGTCTTTTTAACAGAAATGCCTTATCGACAGCAAATTAAAATGGAAGTACAACAGGAGCTATACAATAAGGAAGTGTATGGTGCTCCTGTTATTGGCGATCATGGTCGCTGGCTTGGTGTTGTTATTGTCATGCATGATATTACAGAGCTTGTCCGTTTAGAGCAAATTCGAAAGGACTTTGTGGCAAACGTCTCCCATGAACTGCGTACACCAATTACATCGATTAAAGGATTTTCAGAAACTTTATTGGATGGCGCCTATAAGGATGAAAAGATGTTAATATCCTTTTTAGAGATTATTTATAAAGAAAGTAATCGTCTACAAATGCTGATTCAGGATTTATTGGAATTATCGAAAATCGAACAGCATGGTTTTACCGTGAATATTATGTCGATGGGCTTGCAGGACGTACTTATTCGAGGTGCGGAATTAACAGGGCCTCGTTTAGATGAAAAAAATATGAGCTTCCATGTGGATATAGAACGCGATGTTGAAGTGATGGGAGATGCCAATCGTATCATCCAAATCGTAACGAATTTAATTACCAATGCGATTACGTATTCTCCAGAAAATACAACTGTAACAATTCGTTTAAAGGAAAATGCAAAGTATGGGATAATTGAAATAGAGGATCAAGGAATTGGAATCGAAAAACACGAAATTGCTCGTGTTTTTGAACGATTTTATCGTGTGGATCGTGCCCGAAGTCGAAACTCTGGAGGGACAGGCTTAGGACTTGCTATTGTGAAGCATTTAGTAGAAGCACATCATGGACGTATTCAGGTAGAAAGTGAAGTTGGGGTTGGAACTAAAATGATTGTCATGATTCCGAAGAATTAACAATCTCTTTACAAAGGCAACATGTAACATTCACAAAGGGAGCTTATACTTATTTAGTAGAAACCCCCTATATAATCGACAAGTCTGTAAATAAAATATGTATCATTCATTACATTTTGATGGCGCTGCTTTGCACTCGCCAAGATAGAATCTATTGCCAAATTTTTTTGGTGATAGATTCTTTTCTGTTTTACACTGGACGAAAATAGGTGTAAAGTATAGTAGCATAAAGTTTAACTTACAATTTCAATGTTTAGTTGAACTAAATAAATGGGCTTTTATGGACAGTGAAATGAATACAGCTATTAAAAGATAAAGTATGATTCTCACTGTGTTTTCCTTAGAAGCTGGACAAAAATTGAGAGAAGGATGACCATGAAAATCGTCAAAAGTATCGTGCAAATCGGCTATCTTTATATACTATTATTTGTTGGAAATAGTATTGCACGCCTACTTCACTTGCCGATTCCTGGGAGTATAATTGGACTAGTTTTATTGTTTTTACTTTTGCAGTTTCATATCATTAAGCTTGAATGGATTGAGCTAGGAGCAGGATTATTGCTAGGTGAGCTATTGTTATTTTTCATTCCATCTGCAATTGGTGTAATCGATTATGAGGCTCTATTCGGTGTACAGGGTGTGAAGGTTGTGCTAGTGATTGTCGTGAGTGCTATTGTTGTCATGTTTACAACAGGCTTTACAGCACAGTTGCTAGAGCAACGAAAGAAGGGTGATGCTGCATGAGTTTTTTCATTGCTATAGTAAGCTTAGCAGGGACCGTTGCCATTTTTTACGTGTGTAAAATGTTTTATGTTAAATATAAAAAGGAGTGGCTAACGCCTATGCTAGTCACACCAATAATAATAATTTTACTATTATTATTAACAGGTACTTCCTATCAATCCTATAATGCAGGAGCTAATATTTTATCCAATTTATTAGGACCAGCTACAGTTGCATTTGCTGTTCCAATTTATAAAAATTTTAATTTATTAAAAAAACATGCTTTTGAAATCTTTCTTAGTATTGCTGTTGGTTCAGCCGTCGCTATTATCTCCTCATTTATGATGGCTTTAGTTGTTGGCTTAAATGATGAGCTTGTTCATAGCCTAGTACCACGCTCGGTTACTACACCAATTGCGATGGATATTTCTAATATGATAGGTGGCTCTCCTACCCTGACAGCCGTTTTTGTGATGACAACGGGAATATTAGGGAGTCTGCTTGCTCCGTTAGTTATAAAAGTGTGTCGCTTTCACAGACCTTCATCTAGAGGTTTAATGTTAGGAATGGGAGCGCATGGTACAGGTACCTCCAAAGCCTTTGAATTTGGTGAGCTCGAGGGTACCTTTGCCAGCCTTGCAATGATTGTAGCAGCCTTAATTAGCATCGTACTTTCCACAACATTGTTCCCAGCATTTGAACATCTAGTTGTTAATATCCTGTTGCCTTAAATGGTAACAGGATTTTTTATTTAATGTGGTATATGCTGGAAAATGAACTAGTCAAAGGAAATTGGCAGGGTAGGCCAGAAACACTTGGAGATTCTCACCTCCATATTGATGTAATGGGGTATATGTCAAACTGCCTACAATAAAATATTAGTTTATTAAAATATTTTGAAACCTTTTAAAAAGTGTTCCGTATACAATAGTACTAAGCATAAGGGAGGAACAGACATGAGTGTGAAAAGGACACTAATGATGGTGGTACTTGGAATTTTCGGCATTGTTGCACTTATTGCTGTATTTACATCTTGGTACACAGTAGATGAATCAGAACAAGCAGTTGTTATAACATTCGGTCGTGCCGATGATACAGTAACAGAACCAGGTTTACATTTTAAATTACCTTGGCCTGTTCAATCAGTTGAGGTTTTATCAAAAGAAACATTTAGTTTACAGTTTGGCTATAAGCAAAATAAAAAAGGGGAATTGGAAGCTTATGATGCTGAAACGAAAATGATAACTGGAGACGAACATATTGTCTTAACAGATCTTGTCGTTCAATGGAAAATTACAGAACCGAACAAATTTCTATTTAATGCTCAGGACCCAGAAGAGATTTTACATAGCGCTACGTCGAGTGCAATTCGATCAATTATCGGAAGCTCCAAAATCGATGCTGCGTTAACAGAGGGAAAAGCGGACATAGAAGCAAACACAAGAACATTACTTGTTTCGCTTATTGAAAAATATGATATTGGAATAAGTATTTTGGGTGTTAAATTACAGGATGTAGAATTACCAAATGCTGATGTACGTGCAGCTTTTACAGCTGTTACAGATGCACGTGAAATGAAAAATACTAAAATAAATCAAGCAGAAAAATATGAAAATCAACGTACAAATGAGGCAGAAGGGGAAAAAGACGCCATTATTTCGAAGGCACAAGGTGAAAAAACAGCCCGTATCGAGCAGGCACAAGGGGATGTAGCTGTTTTTAATAAAATGTATGAGCAGTATAAAGGAAATCAGCAAATTACACGTGAGCGTTTAATCTTAGAAACACTTGAGAATGTGTTACCGAAAGCACAAATTTACATGATGAATGATGATGGCAGCACAATGAAATACTTACCTCTTCAGGCACTGCAGCCCGTAGAACAAAAGCAAGAGCAGAAACAAGAAGAGAAAAAAGAAGGGAGCGGTAACTAATGGATCAAAAAAATAAGGATCTTGAAAAATTCCTAAATTTTTTATCAGGCAAATCCAAAAATACTACTCCAAAAGAAGGAAATTCAGAGGATAATGTAATCAAGATGTCAAAAAAGGGTCCGATGAATCCAAAGAAATATATTTCCCTTGTTGTAACCTTAACAGCTGTTTTTGCCATTGCTATAATATTATTTGCAAATATTTATATTGTAAAAGAATCTGAGTATGCTGTAGTTCGGCAGTTTGGGGAAGTAGTGAAATTTGAACGTGAGCCAGGTCTTAAAATGAAGGTTCCATTTATTCAAAGTGTAACGAGATTACCAAAAAACCAAATGACTTATGAAATATCGGAAGAGGAAATTAATACAAAGGATAAAAAGAGAATTATTATTGATAATTATGCAGTATGGCGTATTACAGATCCAAAGTTATTAATTTCAAATGCAGGTACGATTGAAAAAGTAGAATCTCGTATGGAAGAGTTTATCTATTCTGTTATTCGCTCTGAACTTGGGCGAATAGAATATACACAAATCATTAATGATGAAAACTCTTCTCGTGGGAGTATTAATGACCAAGTTACTGAACGTGTGAATGAATTGCTTGCACAAGATAAATATGGCATAGAGGTTGTAGATGTTCGAATCCGTCGTATTGATTTGCCAAAAGAAAATGAGCAAGCTGTATTTACAAATATGATTTCGGATCGTGAATCAATCGCTCAAAAGTATCTATCAGAAGGTGATGCAGAGAAGCGTCGTATTGAAGCTCAAACAGATAGGAAAGTGCAAGAAATGCTGGCAACAGCTAAAAAAGATGCTGCATTAATTCAAGCAGAGGGAGAAGCGGAGGCAGCGAAAATCTATAATAAGTCATTTTCACAAGATCCTGAATTCTACTCACTTTATCGTACATTAGAATCCTATAAGAAAACTGTTGGTGAAGATACGGTTATTATTTTGCCATCCAACTCACCGTATGCAAAAATATTATCTGGCTATATCAAATGATTTTGTAATCCTTGCAGGGATTAAAATAAGAAGTCGCCTACCATTTTGGTGTGGCGACTTTTCTGTTTTTGATAATGTGTAAACTTATAAATTTTTATCCTCATTCAGCAGATGACTCCCACCTCTACAGGAAGTTAGATGAATGCGGTATTGGTTCCTATTCAGTGGGTGTCCAAACATCTACTAAATAGAGGAACTCAGTCTAAGAACGCCACGTCCTGTGGCAATTTATCTGTGCGAAAGCGAAGCGACAGCAACACACGACTGAGTGACCAACATCATGTTGCTGTCGCTGCGTTAGCACTACGCTTTCGCACAAAAAACATCTGTTGGCCTAAAGTCCTCGGCGGATGTCACAAATTTTCAAAAGAATGAATTGTGCGGGCACAATTCAAAATCCGAACGCAATTACGCCAAGGCGAAATTGATTAATATTAATTTGTAAATTAATAGAAATTTATAAATTTATATATCGTAGATTACTATTATCTGATAGAATAATGATGTTTAGAATGAAAAAATGGGGGTAATAGCTGTGAAATTACAAATTAGCACTTGGCTACAAAATTTAGGCATAGCCTGTAGTATTGCATCGTTGTTTACACTTTTCTTCCGTCTATCAGATTTTGAATGGATAACGAAAAGTGTTTATCATATACCAGTATTTTTTGTCACTTTGTTTTTATTAAGTCTAATTATCGCTGAGGATCTCCGAAAAGTATGTAAAAGAATATTTTGGTATGACAAAAGAAAGGTCAAGCGTCCTATTTGGCAAGTTGGTATTGGTTTTATTTTCTTTTTATCACAAATTAGCACAGTGATGGTATTTAGTAAGGAGCTGACACAGCCACAATTGGGTGGGATGCCCTTATTTTTAGTGTTTGCTTTTATGAATGCGTTTATCTTAACGATTATATATGAAGAAATTTTTTATCGTACATCAAATTAATGGCATAAATCAATGAACTTTCATTCAAAAGAATCTCACTTTTGAATGAAAGTTTTTTTAATGTGAGCGAAGGACTGACCAACTACAGCTTGAGGTCATGGTTGTATGGACACAGCGCTTTCTGATTAATCATAGCTAAATCGAATTGTATTATCTATTTGCTAGAGTACTCATTTTAAATATTAATACTGAAATCATTAACATTCATCAGTATTGTCTTTATTTTCTCTATAGTACATTTAGGAAGTAAGGTGATTTTTTTGTAATTCATCCTCCCTGTGCAACCAGAGCTAAAGAGGGGAAATTTTTGGATTTCGAATAGCAACATAGGGAACTGAAAACAGTTGTGGGCTATTAGCGTTCATTTTAAGAAAATTTATATTTTTTAACCTAATTTTAACCTTTATTATGTATGATGATTAGGATTTTCCAATTGTATATAACAATAAAAAATTTGGGAGGTATTGATGGAGAGGGTAGTTTTTTAGTAGTGCATTAACAACAGTGGGAAATGTTAAGTGGTACAGGGCAATCCTCTGCAAACATAAATCTTCAAGGCATGGATCTTAAATCGGTGTTACAGGCAGTTCAAACACAGCGAGTGCAGATATTAGCGGATCAGCTTAAATCTCAATTAAATAAGGTTCGACAAAGAAATTAACAAATCGCTGAGTTTAATGCACAGCCTGTAGAACTAAATAAGGAAAAAGCCGCTTTATCTAAAGAAGATTAGAATATCATGCAGAGCTTGATAAACAAATCATCAACCTAAAAAATCAAATGGATGGCCAGAGTAACTCGCAGCAAATAGAGATGCTGCGTCTACAAAGCATGAGTAATAAACGTGATGAGGATTTTTATTCAATAATGAATTTTATAAAAAAATGCAGGACAGTCACTCATCTTTTATTAATAGTATGCGTTATGAGGTCATGGCTTTCTTGCTAGGAGGAAAATGATGAAAAAAAACAGGTTATTTATAGTAGCGGCAGCTACTGCGGTGGGAGTAAGTACTATAATAACAGGCACAAGCACTACAGTAGAGGCAGCAACGACCAATTTTTCAGATGTACAAGAGACAAATAGTCATTATGCAGCCATTATGGATTTAGCACAGCGTAATATTATTCATGGTTTCCAAGATGGTACATTTAAGCCAAATGAGTCTGTCACGTTTAAGCAAACGGCAAAAATCATTGCAGGTATACTCAATTTAGATGCGAGTGATGAACAAGAATGGGTAGCATTGCAAGCAGCAGGTCTTATTGATAGCACAGTAAACCCAAATGATCCTATTACTCGCAATGACATGGCAAAGGTCATTGCGAAGTCATTAGGGCTTACCGCATCTGGTAGTGTGTCAATACCCTTTACAGATGTGACTGCAGAACATCAGCAGGCAGTGACAGCATTATTTGAATATGGGATTACAAAAGGAACATCGGTTACTACTTTTAGTGGAGATAAATTTGTGACAAGAGGACAGCTTGCTTCCTTCATTGTAAGAGCTGAGCAGATCTTAAAGCGAGCATCGACAACAGGGGCAACCGTTACAGTGGAGCGCATTCACAACAATCAGGTAACAATTGAAGGGCGAGAATGGCCGATTGGCAAGAATGCACAGACTATTTTAAATGATAAAAATGCTGCTGCTTTAGCAAATGCACAACTAGATGTTATTGTGGTGAATGGTGAAATTGCTGAGGTGTTAGCGATTGACTTAAACGTATCTGGAAGACAAGGTGCAAATGTTGTCTTAGATGGTGGTAATAGCTCTGTAGGCAATATCGTAGTTCATGCAGATTTTGTTGAGCTGAAAAATATGACCGTCACAGGGGATATTCGTGTCTTAGGGCGAACAACTTCTATAGCACTGAATCAGCTAAAGGTAAAAGGAGAGCTACTACTAGAAGAAGCTGAAGCATCAAGAACGGCATCACTTACTAAATTAGCCGTTATTAATGAAAATGCTATTTCTGTAGAAATGACTAGAAGTGAATTTGTAGCTCTAATTGTAAAAGGAAGGGCATTTATTAATTCAGATTCACCGTTACCAGTCGTAACTCATCTAGGAAATGATTTACAGATTATTGCACCTAGTGTGAGCCTACTTAATTGGGAGTCTCCACCTGAAGGTTCACAATTAAGTGGAACAGCGAATATTGGAACGGTCATCATTGGTGCTGAGTATGATTTTAGGTTACAACAAATGCAACAGCAACTCGAAGCCAGTCAAGCCAGTTTACGAGAACAGCAACAACTGCAGGAGCAGGCGAAAAAAGCAATATTGACTAGAATTAGTGATTTAACCACTCAAACAGTAGGTTTGCAACAGCAAATTAATGATTTAACAAAGGTAAAAAGAACACCAGTACAAGATAATCAATTAACGCTATTAAGACAAAAATTACAACAAATAGAAAATGAGCTACTTTCTCTAAGAGTACAATCAAACCAGCCGCAACCTAGCAATAACCCAGCAGGGATACCCAATTTGCCAGGATTTATCCCTTCAGTCGAACAAACAAAACAAATGGAAGAAAGAATACGACAGATACAAGAAGCGTCAAGAAAGCTGCAACAACAAAATGAAGACTATAAAAATCTAATTCAGACTGCTTTACAAATTAATGGAACATTAAACATTGGGAATATCATTGTACCATCACCTGCTGTTTCAACCTTCACTCTAGGTCCAAATGTACGCATTAATAATGTGATGACAGATATTTCTAGAGAAGCGCTACTTGCAATGTTTGCAAATGTTCGTCAAGGGCAAATTAAAACATTAACATCTGCTAAGGGGCAACAAACGCCTTTTAGCTCAACGCCCTCGGAAGCAACAGATAGTGGTTCAAATAGTAACAGTGGTAGTAGCTCTGGTGGTAATAACACAGGTGGAGGAAATACAACAACTCCTGTAGATATGACAACCCTTAAGAAGATGATTAGTAATGCCAAGGAACGACATGCAGCATTGCAAAATGGAGATCAGGCTATATCTGAAAATGGCTACGAAATTCCACAGGCACAGCAATGGATACCTAAAAAAGCAACAGATGCGCTGCAAGTAGCAATTACTGAAGCTGAAGCAATGGTAACTAAAGCAGCGCAAGGACCTATGGTTTACCAGAGAGTTGCTTCTTTAACAAATACGAATATTTTACTTGCCAATACACAAACAGATATTAATCGTATGGCAGAAAAATTAGAGAAGTTGATGAATGTACAACCAATCAGTGGGTTGAAGGAGAAAGCAACGATCCAACGTCTATTAAATAGCAAAGAGATTACGAGTATCCCAGACATTGAGGAACTGACTGTAGGTAGGGTATATGAAGCGATAGAACAAATGTTAAGGGACGAATTCGAACTAGAACAAGAACCTTTAACTATTGAGGAGCAGGAATTGATTATCGCAATGTTAAGGGAGTTTAAACTCAATATTCAAATCATTGACAATCAAGTAACAATTCCATTAAATGAAACTATTCCATATACAGATCCTGTGACAGGGCAAACATCAGAGCTTGTGCCAGCAATATCAGCACAATTGACAATTGTTCAACCACTACCGCTTGTTATTAATGAAGTCTCTTATGTAGATGCTGAGAATATAAGGCTAACATTCACTTCAAATATTGAGATACCGGAAGGGGAGCAATTTATATTTATGATAAATGATTCATTAACCCCACTTTATGGAACGGTAAGTAGCAGTACAGATAATAGTGTAGTCATTCGAATTGATGGTCCTGTCCCATTATTTGCAACCTTTGTGCACATTGAACGTGAAAGTAAACCTGAATATAATCTTTTGAAAGAACCATTTACAATGGAGAACACAAACGTTTAATAGTAGTAAATAAAGTCAATCGCCATGAGCGGTTGGCTTTTTTGCCTATGGGTAGCAATGCTGAAGGACTAGATAGCACTAAGAGTAATTGTTTAAAGTTACAATAAGCTTTTTTTGAGTGAAATGCATTGTTATTGTTGGCAAAATGGCTGTTTTCCCGATAAAGTAGAAGGAAGAGGCATTTTCAAACATACGTTTTCGTTTTACAATTAAGTAGAAGACAACGCAGGAGGATAAAATCATGACAAAGGAAAAATTACTATTATTGGACGGTAATAGTTTAGCGTATCGCGCGTTTTTTGCGTTGCCATTGTTAACGAATGATAGTGGCATTCATACTAATGCTGTGTACGGATTTACAACAATGCTACAAAGAATATTAGAGGAAGAACAGCCAACGAAAATATTGGTTGCTTTTGATGCTGGGAAAACAACATTCCGTCATGAAACCTTTACAGAATATAAAGGTGGACGTCAAAAGACACCACCAGAATTATCTGAGCAATTCCCTTATTTACGAAAGCTTATAGACGCATATGGTATTAAACAGTATGAGTTAGAGCTATATGAAGCGGATGATATAATAGGGACACTTGCTAAAGAAGCTTCATCACAGGATATCAATGTCATCATTGTTTCAGGAGATCGGGATTTAACACAGCTCGCTAGTGAGCAGGTAACTGTGTACATTACTAAAAAAGGTATCACTGAAATTGAGAAAAATACACCAGCTTTTATTGAAGAAAAATACGGTTTAACCCCTCAACAGATTATTGATATGAAAGGCTTAATGGGGGATGCTTCTGATAATATTCCTGGTGTACCCGGCGTCGGGGAAAAAACGGCTGTTAAATTGCTGAAAGAGCATGGTTCTGTAGAGTCGTTATATGCTGCGATGGATACATTGAAGGCTTCTAAAATGAAAGAAAAATTAGTAGCCAATGAAGATCAAGCAATCATGAGTAAAAAGCTTGCAACTATCTTTACAGATGCACCGATAGAGGTTGCACTTGCTGATCTTGCTTATACTGGTCCGAATGAAGAAGAGTTAATGAATGTTTGGCGGGAGCTTGGCTTTAAATCACTGCTAGATAAAAGTGACTTTTCTGTCCAAGAAGAAGAACAAGCACCATTTGACTATGAAGTTGTGCAGGAAGTAAAGCCAGAACACTTAAAGGATGTTATGGCAGTGCATTTGGAGCTGGAGGACGAGCATTATCATACATGTCAGCAACTTGGCATTGCTCTAACAGATGGGGCGAAACCAATTTATGTACCTTTTGATAAAGTAGCTAAATCTGATGTTCTTCGTCTATGGCTAGAAGATGCGACAAAAATAAAATATATGTCAGATTCTAAGGCAGCCCAAGCAGCATTAAGACGTGCGGGGATTCGTTTAGCGGGTATTGATTTTGATTTATTGCTTGCTTCTTATATCAATAATCCTGGATTAAGCGGAGATGATGTGGCAACACTTGCGAAGGAGCTTGGCTATCGTGATGTGCAGGCAAATGAAACCGTTTATGGTAAGGGAGCCAAGCGAGCTATACCTGACATTGATGCACTAGCCGAGCACGCTAGCCGCAAAGCCTTTGCTGTGTGGTCATTACAGCCTAAGCTTGAATCTTTGCTAAAGGAAAACGAACAATTTGAGTTATATAAAAACCTTGAACTCCCACTAGCTTCTATACTAGGTGAGATGGAAAGTGAAGGAATTACAGTTAATCGTGCGACGTTAGAAAAAATGGGACAAGAGCTTAATGACAAATTAGTTATTATTGAGCAAGAGATTTATGCGGAAGCTGGTGAAGCCTTTAATATTAATTCACCAAAGCAATTAGGCGTAATTTTATTTGATAAGCTTGGACTGCCAGTTATTAAAAAAACAAAAACAGGCTACTCAACGGCGGCAGATGTATTAGAAAAATTAAAATCGGAGCATGCGATTATTGAGCATATTCTTTTATATCGTCAGTTGGGTAAATTACAATCAACCTATATTGAAGGCTTGCTTAAAGAAATTCATCATGAGGATGGCAAGGTGCATACCCGCTTCCAGCAAGCATTAACGGCTACAGGACGTCTAAGCTCTACGGATCCAAATTTGCAAAACATTCCTATTCGTTTAGAGGAAGGGCGCAAAATCCGTCAAGCATTTGTACCATCAAAAGAGGGCTGGATACTGTTTTCTGCTGACTACTCGCAAATCGAATTACGTGTTCTGGCACATATGTCAGAAGACAAAAATCTTGTAGAGGCCTTCCGTGAAGGGATGGACGTTCATACACGTACTGCTATGGATGTATTCCATGTATCAGCAGATGAAGTTGATAGTAATATGCGTCGTGCAGCGAAGGCAGTTAACTTTGGGATTGTCTATGGAATCAGTGATTACGGCCTATCTCAAAACCTAGATATTACACGTAAGGAAGCAGCGACATTTATTGAAAAATATTTCGCAAGTTTCCCAGGTGTTAAACAGTATATGGATGATATTGTGCAGGATGCGAAGTTTAATGGTTATGTCACTACGATTTTAAATAGACGTCGATATTTACCTGATATCACGAGCTCCAATTTCAATATTCGAAGCTTTGCAGAGCGTACTGCCATGAATACACCTATTCAGGGAAGTGCTGCGGATATTATTAAAAAAGCAATGATTGATATGGATGCTCGCTTGAAAAAAGAGAATATGCAGGCAAAGCTTCTATTACAAGTGCATGATGAATTAATTTTTGAAGCACCTAAGGAAGAGATTGCATTGCTTGAAAAAATTGTTCCAGAGGTTATGGAGCAAGCCATAGAGCTCACAGTGCCGTTAAAAGTGGACTTTAACTATGGAGCAACTTGGTACGAAGCAAAATAAGGAGGGGTTCAAATGCCTGAATTACCAGAGGTTGAAGGTGTCGTCCAGGCATTAAAACCTAAAATTGAGGGACGCACAATCCAACAGGTGCAGCTATCTGAGGTGATTCGTTTTTCCTTTGGAGAAGGAAAACAATGTATTGTCAAGCAAGCTGAGCCTGATGCTTTTGAAATGTCCTTAACTCAAATGACCATTACAAAAATCGAGAGACGTGCAAAGTATATCTTTTTCCATATGCTGAAAGAGAATATACCTTATGTGCTTGTTAGTCATTTAGGGATGACAGGTGCATGGTTCGTGGTAAATTCGCCAGAGGAAATCAATGAAGCGAAATTTCAAAAGCATATACATGCAACTTTCCAAATGGCAGATGGCGGTTATTTAATTTATTCAGATATTCGTCGTTTTGGTGAACTTCGTTTTTTAGAAAAAATTGAAGACCATGTACCGTTAACAAAAATGGCACCAGAGCCATTTGATGAATTAGCTTGCGATTATTTTATTGCGCAATCAACATTACCGAAATATGAGAAAAAATCCGTAAAGGAAGTCATAATGGATGGACAGGTAATTTCAGGTTGTGGCAATATTTATGCAACTGAGGCATTATTTGCTCAAAGAATTCACCCAGCTCGCAAAATGAACCGTATTAGTGAAGAGCGTAAACGAGCACTATTTGAAGCGATTGTTACTGTTTTGCGCCAAAGCATTGACGCAGGAGGTTCAACGATTTCAGATTATCGTAATATTAATGGTGAGGCTGGAAGCATGCAGAATCGACTGCAAATGTATGGGAAGAAGATGTGTCCAGTGTGTGATACAGCAACGAGCCAAATGACGATTGGTGGGCGCACGTCTGTCTTTTGCCCAAATTGTCAACATTAAAGGGGATTAAGCGATGATTATCGGATTAACAGGAAGTATTGCGAGTGGAAAAAGTACTGTTGCGAAAATGATAACAGCTCTTGGTTTGCCAATTGTCGATGCAGATATTGTAGCACGCGATGTTGTGGAACCAGGAGCGGAGACACTAACATTAATCGCTGAGCAATTTGGACAAGATATTTTGCTGGAAGATGGCACTTTAAATCGTGTTAAACTTGGTGATATTATTTTCCATGAGCCTGCAAAGCGCAAAATTTTAAATGATATTATGCATCCAGCTATTCGTCAGGAAATGCTGCGCCAACGTGATGCCTATTTAGAGGCTGGTAACAAGTATGTAGTGATGGATATTCCACTCCTATTTGAAAGTAAGTTACAGCATTTCGTTGAGCGAATCATTGTGGTTTCTGTGAGTGAGGAAGTTCAGCTTCGTCGCTTAATGGAACGCAACAATTTGTCGAAAGAGGATGCATTAGCACGAATGCATTCACAGCTCCCGATGTCAGTGAAGGAAAAGGGAGCAGATGCAGTAATTTACAATAATGAAAATTTAGGACAGACAGAGGAGCAACTGAAAAAAATTCTTGCAAAATGGGACGTTTTAGAAGTGAATTAAAGTACCTGTAAATAAAGACATTTTTTCATTATTTGATGCGTAGCAAGCATATCTTGCTATGCATTTTTTATGTTTGCTTACGCCATAATAAGGACAAAATTTGACAAAATTATTTTTCAGAAAATAAGAACTTTAATATTATGAGTATATAATGTTCATCTTTTTTAAAATTGTGTTATACTAATCACCATAAAGTATATAATTAATATGAGTATGTACTCACAGGAGGATTTTATAAATGACAGTATCAATTGCTATTAATGGTTTCGGACGTATCGGACGTATGGTTTTCCGCCAAGCGATCGTACAAGAAGGTTTAAATATTGTTGCTATTAACGCGAGCTATCCAGCAGAAACGTTAGCACATTTGATTAAGTATGACACAAATCACGGAACATTTGAAGGTACGGTTGAACCAGCAGGAGATGCTTTAATTGTAAATGGTAAACGTGTTCAAATTATTAGCGAGCGTGACCCATTAAAATTACCATGGGCTACAATGGGTGTAGGTATTGTTATCGAAGCAACTGGTAAATTTAATGATCGTGAAAAAGCAGCGCTGCACTTAGAAGCAGGTGCAAAGAAAGTTATTTTAACAGCACCAGGTAAAAACGAGGACGTAACAATTGTTTTAGGTGTAAATGACGATAAACTTGATATTGCAAAACATGATGTTATTTCAAATGCTTCTTGTACAACAAACTGCTTAGCACCAGTTGCTAAAGTATTAAATGACACATTTGGTATTGATAATGGCTTAATGACAACTGTCCATGCCTATACAAATGACCAAAAGAACTTAGACAATCCACATAAAGATTTACGTCGTGCACGTGGTTGTGCGCAGTCAATCATTCCAACATCTACAGGCGCTGCAAAAGCATTAAAATTGGTATTACCAGAATTAGAAGGGAAAATTCATGGCATGTCACTTCGTGTTCCAACACCAAACGTATCTTTAGTGGACCTTGTAGTGGATTTAAACACAGATGTAACAGTAGATTCTGTCAATGCTGCATTTGTAAAGGCTGCTACTGAGGGACCAATGAAAGGGATTTTAAACTTCTCAGTTGAGCCTCTAGTATCTTCTGATTACAATACAACAACTTACTCTTCTACAGTTGATGGACTTTCGACAATGGTAATGGGTAGCCGCAAAGTAAAAGTACTTGCTTGGTACGACAATGAATGGGGTTATTCTGCACGTGTAGTAGATCTTGTGAAAAAAGTGGCAAACGCTTTAGAAACAGTTAACGCATAATAATTATACTGAGCACATTGAAATCCAAGTGGTTTCGATGTGCTTTTTTGTTAGAGTTATAGTTTCTTGGATTAGCTTTAAAAGGGGATTTCCTTTAAAAATTGTTGGCATCTATACTTGTACTTTCTGCTTTCAGGGTTTATCATGAGCACACTAGCGTGAATGCGCTTTTCTTACATGTGGGAAATTTGTTATAATAAGAATATTAAATTGTTGTGAAATCAGGAGAGTAATGATATGAGATGTCCATCTTGCCAATTTAACGGAACACGTGTAGTGGATTCGAGGCCAGTAGATGATAATAAAGAAATTCGTAGACGTCGTGAATGTGAGTCATGTGGCTTCCGCTTTACAACGTTTGAAAAAATTGAAGAGACACCACTTGTTGTTGTAAAAAAAGAAGGTTCACGTGAGGAGTTTAGCCGTGAGAAGGTACTTCGTGGGCTTATTCGTGCTTGTGAAAAACGTCCAGTTGCTCTAGATGTACTTGAGGGACTAGTATTATCGATTGAAAAAGACCTTCGTCGTATTGGTAATTCAGAAGTACGCTCTGAGGATGTTGGGGAAATGGTAATGGACCGCCTAGCGAAAATCGATGAGGTTGCTTATGTCCGCTTTGCATCGGTTTATCGTCAATTTAAGGATATCAATGTCTTTATTGAAGAAATTAAAGACATTATTCAGCGTCAGACAGAGCAAAAATCTTAAGAAATACAGAGAGGGTGAATGTCGTTGATTCATTTGTATAAGGAGTTGCAGCCTGCTGATTCTTTTGACATTCGTTTACCTCATGCATTATCTACACAGGAACGTCAATTAGTGACATTATTTTATCAGCCATTAACCGGAGCAGAGCCGATTAGCCTTTATTTAACACTTTGGGCAGAAGCCGAGCAAATACCATATCAGCAAATGACACATTATTATTTAATGAATGTTTTAGGGCTTCCGATAGGTAAAATATTCGAGGCACGAATAGCGCTTGAAGCGATTGGCTTATTACGTACATGGAAGAAAGAAAATGCGGGAGAGCGAAGCTTTTTATATGAACTGATACGTCCACTTGATGCAGATAGCTTTATGAAAGACCCGCTGTTATCCATGTTTTTATTTAGTAAAATAGGAGAGCAAGCTTATCGGAAACTGCGCCAGCGCTTTATAGCTCCTGCAAGAGATGCAGAATTTAAAGATATATCTCGTGCTTTTGTTGATGTTTATATGCCTGTAAATTCAAATATTCCAGATGACTTACAAGCTAGTAACAGCAGCAAGGATACTCATTCAAAAATATATCCATTTTATTTTGATCAGTTTGATTTTGAGCTTCTTAAAGCAGGGTTATCGGAGCAATTAGTGCCTGCCAGTTTGCTAACGCTTGAAGTACGTGAAAATATAGCGAAACTAGCATTCTTATATCACTTAACTGCACTGGATATGCAAAAAGTAGTGATTCTTGCTTTGGATGATGACTTAGGCATTTCACAGGAACGATTGCGTAAGGCCGCTGCAGATTTTTATAAGCTAACAGTATCAAAAGAACCGCCAAAGTTAGCTAGAGTCACTGAGCCATTAACTCTTAAAGAAGAAGGGCAAAAAACAAGGGATTCGGAGCTTCAGTATTATTTAGAGACGACTCCACCAGTACAAGTTTTACGGGATATAAATAATGGTAAAGAACCTTTACAAACTTCCGTGCAGCTTGCTGAAAATCTAATAGTTCAACATGGAATGCCAGTTGGCGTTGTTAACGCTCTTTTGGAATATGTTATGCTTACAACTGATATGAAGCTACCTAAAAAGTATGTGGAGACGATTGCCGATCATTGGGTACGCAAAAATATACAAACAGCTAAGGAAGCAATGGAGCTCGCACGTCAGGAGCATGATAAATACACTACTTGGAAAAACAAGCCACAAACAACAAGTAAAAGTAGCCAAAATGTCAAAGGACGTTCAGGAAAGCAACGCGAAGAGAAGGTACCCGAATGGTTTTACAAACGTAACGAGCAGCAAGAGGAAAGCACTTCAAGTACGATAGATTTTGAAAAAGAACGGCAAAAGATATTAGAAATGTTAGGGAAAAGTGATAAGTAGGGAGGGTGAACGACAATCGAACAAATTAATGGACCATTAAAAAGAGCAGTTAATGTACCGTCATTTCAAGAGCGTTACGAAGCGATGCGTCGAGAAATTTTGGAAAACCCTCGTGTGCAAGATTTTTTAGCAGCGCATGCAAAAGAGTTAAGCTATGATTCCATTGAGCGTAATTTACCGAAGCTTCATGAATTTATTAGTCAATCTACTGTTTGCTGTGGCTGTGACAATACGGATCATTGTACAAACTATTTAAAAGGTTTTATACCAACTTTACGTGTAGTTCGAAATACAGTTGAAATGGATTATGTGCGTTGTGAGCAAAAAATACGTGAGGATGAGCACCGGAATGTAGCCAATATGATTGCGAGTATGCATATGCCTAAAGATGTGCTCCAAGCAACAATTCAGGATTTAATGATTGACGACGAATCTCGCGTTATGATTGCACAAAAAGCGGCACAATTTGTCAAGACTTCAGTGGAATCAGGGAAGCTTCCCGCAAAGGGCTATTATTTATACGGAAAGTTTGGTGTAGGAAAATCCTTTGTATTGGGCGCCTTGGCTAATGAATTAGCCTCTATAAAAATCCGTTCAGTAGTTGTTTTTGTGCCTGAATTTTTACGAGAAATGAAAAATGCCATTGGCGATAATACATTGAATGAAAAAATAGACTATGTGAAAAAGGCACCCGTGCTTATGCTTGATGACTTAGGAGCCGAAACAATGACCGCTTGGACAAGGGATGAAATTTTGGGAACTATTTTCCATTATCGTATGGCAGAGCAATTACCAACATTTATAACTTCAAATTTTAATTATGATGAACTGGAACACCATTTAGCACAATCACAAAAAGGTGATATCGAAGTTGTCAAAGCAGGACGAATTATGGAACGTATAAAAGCTATAACGGAGCCAATTGAAATGCGCGGCAAAAATCGACGGATGTAAGATTGCCAGTTGCATTTTACGACAATCGAGCGTATACTGTCTCATATAATAATTAACTTCTTTCAGCAGGCTGTGCAAACACCCGCTGAAAGAAGTTAATGCCTCCGGCGGATGTCACGGAATCGGAAAGGAGTACTTTGTGCAATCACAAAGCCGATTCCAGATGCAATTATGCCGAGGCATAATTGATCTAAAAATGCATTGATGAGGATAAGAATTTTGTGTATCAACTTTTTAGAGAGGGAAGTCATTGGCTGTAAGCTTCCTAGTATGAGCACATCATTTACTACCTGCTGAGCAGCGAAAGGGATAATCTTTCGCCGGTCCCTAGCCCGTTAGCTAGCCTTGAGCTTCGTCTGACTATTTATAGAGTCGGAAGGAAGAAGGGTGGAACCACGAGCATACGCTTCGTCCCTTTTGTGAGGGACGGGGCTTTTTTATTTTTTAAGATTATCGTGCTTGAAAAAGAGGGATACTTGCTCAAGCTGAGTGAAAGATGTTCATTGTAGTGATGGTTCTGCTCAGTTTTAGGGAACGCTCAAAAAAGGTTAACCTCGCTCAAAATCGAGATAGAAGTTGCTTAATAAAAGCGTGGATATGCTCAAATCAGACCAATAGCCGCTCAAAAAGCAAACCCGCTTAATTCAGAGTCAAGAAGGCTCTGTTTCTCATCAATCATTATGTATTTTATAAAAACTGAGGAGTGCAAAGAAAATGTCAGAAATGATTAAATTAACTTTCCCAGATGGCGCTGTGAAGGAATTTGCAAAAGGTACATCTACTGATGATGTAGCATTATCAATCAGCCCAGGACTTCGTAAAAAAGCATATGCAGGTAAAGTAAATGGTGTCTTAGTTGATTTAAAAACACCAATTGAAGAAGATGCTACAATCGCAATTATTACACAGGATGATGAGGAAGCACTGGAAATCTTACGTCACTCTACTGCACACTTAACAGCACAAGCGATTAAACGTTTATTCCCAGATGTTAAACTTGGTATCGGTCCAGTTATTGAAGGTGGCTTCTACTACGATGTTGATGCACCAACTCCAATTACTGCTGAAGACCTACCAGCAATCGAAAAAGAAATGAAAAAAATTATCGCTGAAAACTTAGAGATCGAGCGCAAAAATGTTAGTCGTGCAGAAGCACAAGCAATCTATGAAAAAATTGGCGATGAATACAAATTAGAATTACTTGAAGCGATTCCAGCAGATGAGCAAGTTTCTATTTACCATCAAGGTGAATTCTTCGACCTTTGCCGAGGTATCCACGCACCATCGACTGGCAAACTTCGTGAGTTCAAACTTCTTTCATTAGCGGGTGCTTACTGGAGAGGTAACTCAGATAACAAGATGCTACAACGTATTTATGGTACAGCATTCTTTAAAAAAGAAGAATTAAAACATCACCTACAAATGCTTGAAGAAGCAAAAGAACGTGATCACCGTAAAATCGGTAAGGAATTAGAATTGTTCACTTTATCTCAAACAGTTGGTCAAGGTTTACCACTATGGTTGCCAAATGGTGCAACAATCCGTCGTATTATTGAGCGTTATATTGTAGATAAAGAAGTTCGTCTTGGCTACAAACATGTTTATACACCAGTTTTAGGTTCGAAAAAATTATATGAAACATCAGGCCACTGGGGACATTACCAAGATGACATGTTCCCACCAATGGAAATGGACAACGAAACATTAGTATTGCGACCAATGAACTGTCCACACCATATGATGGTTTATAAATCATCAATGCACTCTTATCGTCAGCTTCCTATTCGTATTGCTGAGTTAGGAACACAACATCGATATGAAAGTTCAGGTGGACTATCTGGTTTACAACGCGTACGCGGTATGACTTTAAATGATGCACATATTTTTGTACGTCCTGACCAAATTAAAGATGAATTTAAGCGTGTTGTGAATTTGATTCTTGAAGTGTATAAAGATTTTAATTTAAATGATTACAAGTTCCGTTTATCTTATCGTGATCCTGCAGACACTGAAAAATATTACGATGATGATCAAATGTGGGAAAAAGCACAAGGTATGTTAAAAGAAGCAATGGATGATCTTGGCTTAGATTATTACGAAGCTGAAGGCGAAGCAGCGTTCTATGGTCCAAAATTAGACGTACAAGTAAAAACAGCTATTGGTAAAGATGAAACATTATCGACTGTTCAGCTTGACTTTTTACAACCAGAACGCTTTGACCTAACATACGTTGGGGAAGATGGTAAACCACATCGTCCAGTAGTTATTCACCGTGGTGTAGTATCAACAATGGAACGTTTTGTTGCCTTCTTAATTGAAGAATATAAAGGTGCATTCCCAACTTGGTTAGCTCCTGTACAAGTAGAAGTCATTCCAGTATCGAATGAGGCACACTTCGACTATGCAAAACAAATTGAAGAGCAATTAACAGCGGCTGGTTTACGTGTGGAAATGGATGATCGTGAAGAAAAATTAGGCTATAAAATCCGTGAAGCGCAAATGAAAAAAATCCCATACATGCTTGTCATCGGTGACAAGGAAGTAGAGGCTAATGGTGTGAATGTACGACGTTACGGCTCTAAAGATTCAGAAACAATTAGCTTTGAGGATTTCTTAGCAAACATTAAAGCAGAAATTACAAAATAACATCTATATAGAAATGGCTGGGGAATTTTTATAGAAATGTCTTACCCATTACTATGAATTGCCCCAGCTAGTAACTTAGGTGTTTAGATTAAAAATGATTTGGCTATTTTATTAGCAATAAGCTAAATTAACATTTGACAGCTTATCCTATACATGCTAATATAATTAAGGTTAATGAATACAAAGTTTGTGGTTGAAGTAGAGGCTGCCCGCTTCTCACCTGATACAACGCTTTAAAAGCTGTGAACAGGTATGACACGTTGAATTGTTTTGCGCAGACTTGCGCATGCACATATAGCGGGCGGACATCTTCAAAGTGTCCGTCCTTTTTTTATGGACATGACAAGAGGATGTACCGTTCAACCGGGCAAGGCTTTGCCCAAACCATGTATTCGCGACAATTACTTGGAGGTGGATTACTATTAGCAAAGACATGTATGTAAACGAAGGCATTCGCGCACGTGAACTTCGATTAATCGATCACAATGGTGACCAGCTTGGTGTAAAGACACGTAATGAAGCGCTAGAAATCGCCGCTCGTGTAAACTTGGATCTTGTCCTTGTGGCCCCTCAAGCCAAGCCGCCAGTCGCTCGTATCATGGACTATGGTAAATTTAAATTTGAACAGCAAAAGAAAGACCGTGAAATTCGTAAAAATCAAAAGGTCATCGTTATGAAAGAGGTTCGCTTGAGCCCATCAATCGATGAGCATGATTTCCAAACGAAGTTACGTAATGCGATTAAATTCCTTGAAAAAGGCGATAAAGTTAAATGTAGCCTGCGTTTCAAAGGTCGTGCGATTACACATAAAGAAATTGGTCAACGTGTACTAGATCGCTTTGCTGAAGCTTGTGCTGAAGTATCGACGGTAGAACAAAAGCCGAAGATGGAAGGCCGAAGCATGTTCTTAGTTCTTCAACCAAAGAACGAGAAATAATATTAGACGAACAGTTTAGGAGGAATTCGACATGCCAAAAATGAAAACTCACCGTGGAGCTGCGAAACGTTTCAAAAAAACGGGTTCAGGTAAATTAAAATACGACCGTGCTTACGGAAGCCACTTATTCGCAAACAAATCTACGAAACAAAAACGTCACCTACGTAAAGCGAACATCGTTTCATCTGGTGATTTCAAACGTATTCGTTCATTACTTGTTTACATGAAATAATTTGACTACACAAAATAACTAACATTCATTTTTAAATGAAAAGCAGGAGGTAATTCATATGCCACGCGTAAAAGGCGGAACAGTGACGCGCAAACGTCGTAAAAAAGTTTTAAAATTAGCTAAAGGTTACTATGGTTCTAAACATACATTATACAAAGTTGCTAACCAAGCAGTAATGAAATCAGGTCAGTATGCATACCGTGACCGTCGTCAGAAAAAACGTGATTTCCGTAAATTATGGATCACTCGTATCAACGCAGCTGCTCGTATGAACGGTCTTTCTTACAGCCGTTTAATGCACGGTTTAAAAGTTGCTGGTATCGAAGTTAACCGTAAAATGTTAGCAGATCTAGCTGTAACTGATGCTGCAGCATTCACTCAATTAACAGATGCTGCAAAAAAAGCAGTCGCAAAATAATTAAGCGATATCATGCTTTTTACGTGATTGAAACGAAGCTACTCTCAGTTTAATTCTGTGACGAAAGCGAAGCGGCAGTCGCAAAAAAAGCAGTCGCAAAATAATATGTGATTTTTCAGGACTGATGGATTTATCCGTCAGTCTTTTTTATGTTAGATTAGTAATAAATCATTTGCAAAGGAGACTTCAATGGGACAAGCATTAGTAGCCTATATGGCAATTGTTTCTATAGTCCTGCTCATAATGATGGGCATGGATAAGTCCAAAGCGAAAAAGCAAGAGTGGCGAATTGCGGAACGTACGCTTTTTACGCTGGCGATTGCTGGAGGTGCAGTAGGAGGCGTGTTGGGGATGTATTTATTTCGTCATAAAACACGCCATAACAGCTTTGCTTTTGGCTTCCCACTGTTAGCCGCTGTTCAAGTTTTTATCGTTGTACAGCTTTGGTGAAATTGAGGAGGCATTTCAACGAAATCATACGATAATTAAAAACACATCCTCATGATGAGGATGTGTTCCGCATAAGCTGTTCAATGGGCTGCTTCCAATTAATTTTTGCGCTTGGATAGTTCAATAGAATTTCTTGCTGTAAATATTCAAAATCACTTTTTTTAAAGCCCTGCAGAGTCGCAGCATCACGGGCACCAACGAAAATTGTCACAACCTCAAAGGCTTCTTCAGTTGTACCAAGATATTTTTCACCTTCAAAAAGTGCACCCTTATAGGAAATAAAGAAATTTTTTCGGACATTTTTAACATCATCGTAAAAATAATATTGGCCTTTTTCATAGGCTTCATCAAGTTTTCGCTTAGGATCGGTTATATAACGAATCGCTTTGTAAAATACATAGATTATAAGCGCAATTACAGCAAGTCGAATTAGTAACGGCAACATGTTTCATTTCCCCCTTGAAGAAAGGTTATTCTTCCCTATACGATTGAAGAGGGAAATTAGTTTCACTTTTTATAAATTATTTTAGAAATTTAGGAGAAAAAAATGAATTTACAACAATTGTTTAAAATGCAGAAAGAGCTTGATGATTTTATCGAAAAAACGCAAAAAATTGAGCAGGATGTTTTTAAAGAAAAAGGTTTAGCATTAATGGTTGAATTAGCAGAACTAGCTAATGAAACACGCTGCTTTAAATTCTGGAGTACAAAAGGGCCATCAGAGCGTGCTGTCATTTTAGAGGAGTATGTGGATTCGATTCATTTTATATTATCCCTCGGTCTACTCAAGGGTTACACAACGCTAGAAAAATGGCCAGTAATTGAAGATAAGCAAGATTTAACAGAAATTTTCTTAATGACACAGGACTATATTTTAACCTTTATTCATCAGCCAACTGAGGATAGATATTTAACAATTTGGCAATGCTATGGTTTACTTGCGTATAATTTAGGCTTTACGTTTGAGGACGTTGTGGCAGCGTATATAGAAAAGAATGAAGAAAATTATAATCGCCAGCGTTCAGGATATTAATGTGAGAAATACATCAATTTTCACACGATTATACTAGGAATATTTCGGTAAACGAAGTATAATAGAGAAGATTTCAGAAGTAGGAGGCAAAAGGATGACACAGCTAGATCCAACATTACAAATGTTTAAAGATTTAACGGATGCGAATGGAATTGCAGGGAATGAACGTGCACCACGTGAGGTCATGAAAAAATACATTGCACCATACGCAGACTCAGTAGAAACAGATAACTTAGGAAGTGTTATCGCAAAAAAAGTGGGCGATGAAAATGGTCCGAAAATTATGGTGGCAGGGCATTTAGATGAAGTTGGCTTCATGATTACACAAATCGATGATAAAGGGTTTATCAAATTCCAAACTGTAGGTGGCTGGTGGAGCCAGGTAATGCTTGCACAGCGTGTTACAATTACAACGCGAAAAGGCGATGAAATTATCGGGGTAATTGGTTCAAAGCCACCTCATATTTTACCAGCAGATGTACGAAACAAAGTAGTAGACATTAAAGATATGTTTATTGATGTGGGTGCAGCCTCAAAGGAAGAAGTGCTTGAATGGGGCGTTCGTCCTGGTGACATGGTAACACCTTATTTTGAATTTAATGTCATGAAAAACGACAAATATCTTTTAGCAAAGGCTTGGGATAATCGTATTGGCTGTGCTATTGCTATTGATGTTATGAAAGCGTTACAAAATGAAAAACATCCTAACATCCTATACTCTGTAGGGAACGTACAAGAGGAAGTCGGCCTACGCGGTGCGAAAACGGCGACTCATAAAATCCAACCTGATATTGGCTTTGCTGTCGATGTAGGTGTAGCTGGAGACACGCCAGGGGTAACAGCGAAGGAGTCAACAAGTAAAATGGGCGCTGGTCCACAAATCGTTGTCTATGATGCATCAATGGTATCTCACCGTGGCTTACGCGAATTTGTATTAGATGTCGCAGATGAGCATAATATTCCATATCAATTCGAAGCAATGGCTGGTGGCGGTACAGACGCTGGCTCTATCCATGTAACAGCAAATGGTATACCTGCACTATCAATCGGTATTGCTACACGCTACATCCACTCACATGCAGGTATTTTACAACGTGATGATTATGATAATGCTGTAAAACTAATGGTGGAAGTTATTAAAAAATTAGATCGTGATGCTGTGAATAAAATTATTTTTGATTAATTCTTAATGAGGTCTTCTAACAAATAGTTGGAAGGCTTTTTTACTCGATTTCAAGAGCAATGATTGTTACAGAGTTAATTGTGAAAGTATAAAAAAAGACTTGAGATTATGAAAATTAATTATTAAGTGTCCTATTAAGGAATATAAACTCTTATGAACACCTTTCCTCTTTGTTTCCATAAACTTCATAAGCAAAATATCCAAGTAGTAGGCCTATCCCGGAGCCAAAACTTAGTGTAGACAATAAGGAAATTGAGAAAAACATGCTAAGAATCAAACCGATTAAACAACCAAAAAGCATTCCTAATGGCATTAAACTATTTAATAAAATTTGAGCATTTTTTGATTTTTTCTTACTTAACTTTCCCTGCTTATGTTTATGTTCGAGCCTTTTAACAACAAAGACCGAAATACCTCCGATAATTGCAATGGGGAGAACAATACCTACAAGCTCCATGAAAAACTTCATACTGTAATCTCCTTTCATTTATTCCTATATCTTAGTAAGGGGGAATTCTGGGTACAACTCTATTATTGTATTGTTTTTTCCATTTATATGGGATATTTGCCCAATCATACAACAGTGCAAATAGAAATATTAAAATTGTGATTGATATAGTTTCTCCCCACTTAATGTCATTTTGAATAATTAGTTTCCATCCAATTGTTAATATGAAAAATAACAACGCAAATCGAATGTTTTTCTTTATCATACATACATTACCTTCATTTCGTTTTTTATCTACCGTTTTGTTTACTAACATAAAAACGGCTCCTTTGTTAAAGTGTAGCGAATTTATGAGGGAGTATCTACATATAACAAATGATATTGACTTTTACCACTGGCAATAATTACCCTGTTATTCAGTTCGCTTGATTGTTTTCATAATCATTAAGCAGATAATACTTGTAGATGCAACTACATACCATACTGTTTTAGATAAGTTTCCCCAAGAGTTAACCATTGCAATAAAAATCATGATTAGTAAAAGAGCATAAACTAAATAACTACGCATACATTAACCTCCAAAATTACCCTTTTTAAAAATGATTGTAAATTATAATTTATAGAAATCATAACATAATGGAGTATTAATTGGAAGATAAGTGGGAAATGAACGAGTATTGAACGCGTAGCTATAACTAAAAGAATAGGGTATTCCTTTATCCATTCAAGAAACACCCCATTTTCTTTATAAAGATTTTTGTAAAAGCTGTAAAATATCTTTCCCCATATGAACAGGATTTGTTGTTAATATAGAGGATCGATAATTGGATAGAATCACGACACCTGCTTGCTGTTTTTTATCAAATCCTAGATAACTAGAGAAGCCTTTCGTTGATCCGTTATGCCAAATAATATCGTCTTCAAGTAGCCATCCCAATCCGATGCTTACATCTTTTGAAATAGTTTTAGTAGCATGGTGTGTTAATTGATAGCCTGCATTTTGTTCGCTTACATGTATTTTTATAAATTTTAATAAATCATCTACAGTTGATCGTATAGCGCCCGCTGCCATAAATTCATTCATTTGAAGTGGTGGCTTATAATGTCCTCGAATAGAGTATCCCTGTAACAGGGTATCTTCTTTAGAGGATGGGATAGAAATAAAGGTGTTTGTTAAATTTAATGGCTCTACGATTCTACGTGTAATAGCTGTTTCAAAGTCCGTATGAAGTTCATTTGCTAATAAATAACCTAGAAGACCCATTCCCACATTAGAATACCTAAACCTAGCTTTAGGCTCATGTGTATGGGTTTTAAAATAATGTATTGTCTCATCCAATGAATAGGAACAAAATGGGTCACGAGGTGTTTGGTTATCAAAAAGATTATAGATGTTCTTTAGTACACCTATTCCTGGTAGACCAGATGTGTGATTTGCTAGATGCTTCAAAGTTATGGGATGATTATCTGGAATTGCAGAAAAATATTTACCAATTGAGTCATCTACCTTCACGATTCCTTCCTCAATCATTTCGCCAAGCATTGATGTTGTCAAAACCTTAGAGATTGACCCGATTTCATAGATATAGGGCTTTTTATCATATGTGACATTTGAGCCATTGAACATAAAAGTAGCGTCTTGGTCACGATAAAAAACACCTATGGATAAAGCTATATTCGGGCGGGATTTTATGTAAGGATAAGCAATTTTAAAGATATCCTTTTTTAAATCAGTTAAATCCACAAATATTCCTCCTTTTCACTCGCTAAATTTTTTCCTGCGCCTTCGAGATAATAGCGTGTAGTTTCATCAATATTTCTTTTAAATGTAGCAAATCCTCTTTTGGGAGCTGTGAATAGTATTTATCGATAATGGCAAGCTCGATTTCTTCCTGCTTCTGAAAATAATGATGACCCCGCGTATCCAACTCAATAATAATTTCTCTACGATCCTTTTTACTTATGGTTCTTTTAATAAAGCTTTCCTGCTCTAATCTGCCAATTAATTGACTAACAGCACTAGCAGATGTCCCCATCAGCTTTGCTAATTCAAAGGTCTGCAAGGGACCATGTGTCTGAAGAAGACTTAAAAATAGTGCTTGCTTTGTAGTTAATGTTTCGTCTAACAAGGTGGAGAACTCCTCTGTTAACATCACATTTGTTTCATATTCTACTTGGTTAAGCTCTCTCACAAGTTGTATAAGCTCATTCTCCATTTTTTTCACCACCTAAATAGTTAATATGTATTAATTATAAATGTATATTAATAATATGGCAAAGACCTTTAGAATGAAATGATTGAAAAATAGAAATATGCATAAATATTCGATGTGACGCATTTTAGACACATTTAATTGTAGATTTCTAATTTTAAAAAATAAACATAAAAATTCAGTTGATTTTATATTTATGCATGCTATACTTATTTTAACAGCAACAGAACAAGGAGCGAAGGCTATGAAATTACTTGAGGAAGTACAGTTAAAGTTAGTATCTAGCTTAAAGGGAAAAGACCTACTAACTTTGTTAGACTATACAAGTGAAGAGGTTCAGCAGCTAATTGAATTAGCAACACAGCTGAAAATCATTACAAAAGAAGGGAAATGTCCGAAGCTATTAGAAGGTAAAACACTCGGCATGATCTTTGAAAAACATTCAACTCGTACACGTATTTCATTTGAAGTAGGCATGAATCAATTGGGCGGAAAAGGTATGTTTATGCATGCGCGTGATTTACAAATTGGACGTGGCGAATCAATCTATGATACAGCACATGTGCTATCGGGCTATCTAGATGGTATTATGATTCGCGCAAATTCCCACGCTATGGTGAAGGAGCTTGCTGAGCATGCAGCTATACCAGTTATTAATGGACTAACAGATATTTATCACCCATGTCAGGCATTAGCGGATTTAGAAACAATCGCTGAAAATAAAGGTGAACTAAAAGGACTTAAAATTGCATATGTTGGAGATGGCAACAACGTGGCGCACTCATTAGTAGTCGCTTCTGCACATGTAGGAATGAACGTGGCAGTGGCAACGCCAGTTGGCTATGAATGTGATACAGAGGTTATCGCAAAGGCACAAGCCATCGCAACAGCAAATGGCAGTACAATTATAATCACGAATGATCCAGTAGAAGCGGTATTAAACGCGGACGTTGTATATGCAGATGTTTGGACATCCATGGGACAAGAAGAAGAAGCTGCAAAACGTCTTCAAGACTTTGCAGGTTATCAAATTAATGATGAACTTGTTTCCTATGCAAAGCCAAATTATATGTTCTTACACTGCTTACCTGCACATCGAGAAGAAGAAGTAGCGACATCTGTTATTGATGGCCCTAATTCTTATATCTTTGAGCAAGCAGAAAATAGACTACATGCACAAAAAGCAGTACTCGCATCTATTTTAGCTTAATTTTTGACATATGCTTCTCGGGTTGAGAAGTACTATATATACAGAGTTCATATTGATAACAGAGGGTGTCAATGTGAATAACATAACAGTGGTGCACAGACAGAGGGATGTAAGCCACACGCGATGTACGTTGTCAAGATGGATGGCCACATCGCTACATAGTAAAGTAACCTGGGAGACGCTGGGTTACTTTTTTGTTATGTTATTTTTGTGCGTATACTTGTATAATCATAAATCAAACTACTATATTACCTAGTTTTCCAATTTTATTTATAGAGAATAAAAGCATTTATCTATATAATAGGATAAATAAGTAATTAGGGGAGGGCTTTAGGTGAATATTGATCATATCGAGGCATTTTTATATGTCGTGCATTATAAAAGTATCCATAAGGCTGCTAATGCGTTATTTTTATCTCAGCCAACTGTAACAGCTCGCATTAAATCATTAGAAAGAGAGCTGAATGTTGAATTATTTCATCGAGATGGGCGCAGTGTAATTTTATCAGATAAGGGCAAGGATTTTTTACCATTCGCCACACAAATTGTGCAAACCTTTCAGCAGGGAAAGAAGCAATTAGAGGAAACTCAGGAGACTGACGAAGTATGTATTGGCACTAATGGGGTGACAGCACAATATTTTTTAGCATATGCATTGCCTAAATGGAAGGAAAGTTTTCCGTATTTACGCTTTCAGATTGTTACAGGGTCAACAAATATGATTTTAGAAAAGCTGCAAAGTCATCAAATCCACTTTGGTCTTATCCAATATGTGCATCGAGAAGGGATTGGCAATGAGTTATTATTAAGTAATGCTGTTAAACTCGTGATGCATCGAGAACATTCTTTTCAACAGAATCCGCTAATTAAAGTAAAGGAACTAGCTCGGCAAAAAATGGTGTTTTTTGAATGTGGGGCCTTTGATTGGAATTATGTCCATAAGATATTTGAGGTAGAGGGTGTCACTGCAAATATTGAAGTGCGTACAGATCATTTAGAAGTAGCGAAAGAATTTATTCGTACGAAAGGATATATGAGTTTTTTACCACATCTCTGTGTAAAAAAGGAGCTTGAAAGTGGGGAGTTTGTGGAGATTGATGTCAAGCACTTACTGGATATGAATCAACACATTTTTTTAACATATAACAATAAGGATACACTGGCTCCTGCCTTTTGGGAAAAGGTAGTGGAAACTGCTGAGCAATTTGAAAGCAGCTATGAAAAAGTAGATTGATAAAATATTTTATCAAACAGTAAATTTTTTTCTATTATGTAGCCTATTGCATATTGCAGCAATGAGCTGTAATATCTTCCTCAATCCTATTTTATTTATGCATAATCAAGAGGAGTCATAAATGAAATATTATTTTTTTAAACAAAAACATACTTAACCACTATGTTTAGTAAAAATAAAATTCAAGGAGGAAATGAATATGGTGAGACAGGACAAAATTCGATTTGGAGCAATTATTCACGGTGTAGGTGGCAATATTTCAGGCTGGCGTCATCCAAAGGTAGCAAGTAATCAAAGTGTAAGCTTACCGTTTTATATCCAGCAGGCACAAAAGGCAGAGCAAGGAAAATTTGATGTAGTGTTTATTGCAGATGGTTTGTTCATCAACGAAAAATCCATTCCTCATTTTTTAAATCGCTTTGAGCCACTAACGATTTTATCGGCATTAGCAGTAGCGACAAAAAACATTGGGCTAGTCGGCACAGTATCTACCTCCTATAGTGAGCCTTTTACAGTTGCACGTCAATTTGCCTCATTGGATCATATAAGTGGGGGACGTGCTGGATGGAATGTAGTGACAACGCCATTAGAAAGCACTGCCTTGAACTACAATAAAACACTAAAACAGCATCCTAGTCACGCAGAGCGCTATCAAATTGCTGAAGAATATTTAGAAGTGACAAAGGGCTTATGGGATTCATGGGATGACGATGCTTTTATTGCGGATGTAGAGCAGGATGTGTTTTTTGATCCAGATAAACTACATACCTTAGATCATAAGGGACAATATTTTACTGTACAGGGACCACTTAATATTGCGCGTTCTAAGCAAGGTCAGCCTGTTATTTTTCAAGCAGGCTCGTCTGATGCAGGTATCCGTTTAGCAGCAAAGGATGCAGATGCGATTTTTACACATGGTGCATCTTTAGAAGAAGCACAGAAATTTTATCAAAGGGTAAAAACAGAAGCTGCCGCCTTTGGACGTGATCAACAGGAAATTAAAATTTTCCCAGGAATATCTCCAATTATTGGTGAAACATTGGAGGAGGCTGAAGCTAAATATCAGGAAATTGTTGAGCTGGTTTCCATAGAACGTGCACTTGCATATTTAGGACGATACTTTGATCATCATGATTTTACACAATATGATGTGGATGCCCCATTCCCAGAGCTTGGTGATATAGGAGCTAATAGCTTTAGAAGTACGACTGATTATATAAAAAAATATGCCAAACAAGAAGGACTGACATTACGACAGGTTGCTTTACGGGAGGCAACACCGAAAACAGCTTTCTTTGGAACAGCAGAGCAAGTCGCTGATTTAGTGCATGAATGGTTTGAAAAAGAAGCAGCGGATGGCTTTATTATTGCTGTAACTGTACCTGGTGCACTTGACGATTTTGTAGATAAGGTTGTACCAATTTTACAAGCAAGAGGGCTTTACCGTGAAGAATATGAGGCGGATACATTACGTGGTAATTTAGGTTTACCGTTTAAGGAAAGCCGCTATGTCAAACACATTGTCTCTTAAAACCCAGTAAATTTATTTGAATAAAAAGATTAAGGAGGTAATGTATGAGCTATTCATTAGGCATATTAGATCAAAGTCCAATTATCGAGGGTGCAACAAACGAACAGACCTTGCAAAAAACAGTGGCACTTGCACAAAAAGCTGAGCAATTGGGCTACTCACGCTTTTGGGTATCAGAGCACCATAATACAGATTCTTTAGCAGGAACATCTCCTGAGGTATTAGTATCTTATTTACTAGCTAAAACAAAATCAATCAACATTGGATCGGGTGGGGTTATGCTACAGCATTATAGTCCCTATAAAGTAGCGGAAAATTTCCACGTACTAGCATCCTTGGAGCCAGGGAGAGTAGATTTGGGTATTGGGAAAGCACCTGGAGGATTACCGCTTTCTACAAAGGCCCTCCAATATGGCACGCTCAATCAAGGGGAAGATTTTGAAGAGAGACTAACATTTTTACAGCAATTAATTGAGCAATCAATACCAGAAGAGCACGAATTATCTGGTATACAAGCAACGCCGATTCCGAAGACAAAGCCAACATTATTTTTACTCGGTGCTAGTCCAGAAAGTGCTGCACTTGCAGGTAAACTAGGAATTGCATTCGTCTTTGCTCGATTTATTAATAGTGACAATAGTGTTTTGGCACAAGCAGCTAAAACCTATCGTAGTCACCACCCAAACGGCCATTTTGCGATTTCGATTGCTGCACTTGCTGCCCCAAGCAACGAGGAGGCGAAAGAGCTAGTTGGTGATCAAAAAATTACAAAGGTGCATTTAGCAAGTGGCAGAAGCCTGACGCTACAATCAGTAGAGCTAGCAGAGAAATTTGGTCAGGAATCTGGAGAGGAATATACAGTTGAGCAGTATGAGGCCGATATTTTATACGGTACATCAGAAGAAATTAAAGCTATTTTAGATGACTATCATGTGCAATATCAAATCGATGAATTTATTTTGCATACGCCTGTCTTAAAGGATTTTGAGCGTGAGCGATCTTTTGAGTTATTGGGTCCAGTACATTTACAGCAAAAAGAAGCAGTAAGCTGAGGAGGAAAACATCATGACAAAAAATAGAGATGTAATAGTTTGGTCGAAGCAGGGTTGTAGTTACTGTAATGAGGTAAAAACGTATTTACAAGAGGAGGGTGTACCTTACAAAACAGTGGATGTAACGCATAATGATGCTTTCCGTGATATTCTTGATACAAAATATGGAATTCGTTATGTACCCGTTGTAGAAATTGGTTCAAGTGAAGATGGTATCTATCAAGCCGTTACAGAACTTGGTCTTGAGCATTTAAAGGCTGCACTAGTAGGAGAAAAAATACAGTCATAAACGCAATATAGAAATGGGGTGTATAAATAATAAAATTAATTGTTAATCGTGGTATAGTAGCACTATTTGTACTACTGGGCGCCCTTTTTTCAGTTTTTTCAATCAATTATTTTTTACCCACAGATATTGTTAGACAATTACTTGCAACTTGTTCTAACAGTTGCAAGTCATAGTGTTGAAAAACTAAATGGTCAAGGTACTCTTTGTGAACACTCCTAAGTCAAATGAAGGTGATCTCCGTTCCAGGCTACTCGCTTTGCCGCTGACGCTTCGCTTTCGCGCAGAGCAAGGCT
>NZ_JBNNMG010000043.1:0-11032 GCF_050272555.1 Lysinibacillus sp. NPDC047702
TGAGCCAGGATCAAACTCTCCATAAAAGAAATTTGATTAGCTCAAATTGTTTTGCTGGCATCAATTTTGATGTCCAAAATTTTTGCTTTGTTCACTAGCAGAAGCTAGCTACTTAAAACTTTATTGATTACGTTTTGCTTGTTCAGTTTTCAAGGTTCATAATGTCGTCTTTAGCGACAACTACTATATCTTACTACATATAAGTGTAATTGTCAATAGTTTTTTAAAAGTTTTTTTGGAGCGGGTGATGAGAATCGAACTCACGACATCAGCTTGGAAGGCTGAGGTTTTACCATTAAACTACACCCGCATTTTTATTATGGCGCGCCCGGCAGGAGTCGAACCCACAACCTTCTGATCCGTAGTCAGACGCTCTATCCAATTGAGCTACGGGCGCAAATATAAATATTTCAAAATCGACTTGGTGCGGCCGAGAGGACTTGAACCTCCACGGGGTTGCCCCCACTAGGCCCTCAACCTAGCGCGTCTGCCATTCCGCCACGACCGCATTCAATTAGGAACTTTCTTATTATACTATGATAATCCGAAAAATCAACCTTTTTTCTTAAAAAGATGAGCCATGAAGGACTCGAACCTTCGACCCTCTGATTAAAAGTCAGATGCTCTACCAACTGAGCTAATGGCTCAAATTAAGAAATGAATAGCTGGGGTACTAGGATTCGAACCTAGGCATGACGGAATCAAAATCCGTTGCCTTACCGCTTGGCTATACCCCAATAAGTGGCGGTCCCGACCGGGATCGAACCGGCGATCTCCTGCGTGACAGGCAGGCATGTTAACCGCTACACCACGGGACCAATGTTGCTATATTTTCAAAATGACCCCTACGGGATTCGAACCCGTGTTACCGCCGTGAAAGGGCGGTGTCTTAACCACTTGACCAAGGGGCCATGGCTCCGAAGGCAGGACTCGAACCTGCGACAACCTGATTAACAGTCAGGTGCTACTACCAACTGAGCTACTTCGGAATAATTCATGTTATTTGTCGTAGTTATCTTGTCGACTTTTACTATTATAGTGACATTTCAAGTAAATGTCAACACTTTTTCTTAGTTTTTTTTATTCCAGTAATTTTAAACGGCCTAAACATTTGCTACAGCAGTATTTCTCTACATTCATCCTAATTTTTCTTACATATAACTGTTGGCATTTAACACACGAATATGTATAGGGTCGACTTTGCTTTTTTCGCAAAGTGTTAGAAGTATGAAGAGTTGAACAAAACCGAGGAGCATTCACTTTTTTTAACAGCTCGCGAAAATCTCTATCTCGATGCTGGTAACCTTTACCCTCTAAATGTAAATGATAGTGGCAAAGCTCATGACGAACAATGCCCTTTACCTCCTCAAGACCATACAATTCATATGCTTTTGGATTAATTTCAATATTGTGTGACTGTAAGAGATAACGTCCGCCAGTAGAACGTAGCCTTGCATTAAAATATGCTTGATGCATAAAAGGCTTTTGGAAACTTTCTAATGATATTCTACTGACAAGCTTTTGTAGTTCCTCATTGTTCATATTAAGATCACCTCTAACAACAAGAATACCACACTGCGTAGTATAGACAGTGTGGTCTCATTTTATTACATTTCCATTATTTGATTTTTAGGCGGTAACATAGTTAATGAAATGCGCCCTTTTTTTGCATCAATTTGTTCTACCCAAACTGTTACAATATCTCCTAGCGAAACTACTTCTAAAGGATGCTTAATACGTTTTTTTTGTAATTTAGAAATATGCACAAGTCCATCCTGCTTCACACCAATATCAATAAAGGCTCCGAAATCAACAACATTTCTGACCGTCCCCTGCAATTCCATGCCAACTTGTAAATCTTCCATCTTTAATACATCTGTTTTTAACAGTGGCTGTGGGAATGCATCACGTGGATCACGGCTTGGCTTCATTAATGTATCTATGATATCACGGACTGTAACAACCCCAATATCAAGTACCTCACTTAAATTTTGAACATTAAGGGTAGCAATCGCTTCCTCAGCCTTCTGAGTACCAAGCTCATTTTTATTAATTTGTGCAACCTCTAATATTTGCTCAGCCAAACTGTAGCTTTCAGGGTGAATTCCCGTCGCATCAAATGGGTTCTTTGCTTCAGGTATACGTAAGAAACCAATTGCTTGCTCGTACGTTTTAGCCCCAAGTCGTGGAATTTTCTTTAATTGAGAACGTGTCTTGAACTGCCCATTTTCCTCTCGCATCTTCACAATATTCTCGGCAACAGTTTTTGATAACCCTGAAACATGTTGTAGTAGAGAGGCTGATGCAGTATTAACATCTACACCCACCTGGTTCACGGCTGTCTCTACAATAAACGTTAAGGATTCAGTCAATTTCTTTTGCGATACATCGTGTTGATACTGACCTACCCCAACCGCCTTAGGCTCAATTTTCACTAACTCTGACAAAGGGTCTTGTAGACGACGTGCAATGGAAACTGCACTACGTTGCTCTACCTGTAAATTCGGAAACTCTGCCCGGGCAATGTCAGATGCTGAATAAACAGATGCACCCGCTTCATTGACAATAACATAGGCTATATCGGTATCAAGCTCATTTATAACATCAGCAATAAATTGTTCTGTTTCGCGCGAGGCAGTCCCATTACCAATAGCAATTATTTGAATTGGGTACTTTTCTAATAATCCCTTCACAATTGCCTTTGATTTTGCTATGTCCGGCTTAGGAGGGTGAGGATAAATGGCTGTAACCTCTAACATTTTCCCGGTTTCATCTACAACTGCTAACTTACAGCCAGTACGATAAGCTGGGTCTACACCTAATACATATTTTCCTTTCATAGGAGGCTGTAAAAGCAGATTGCGCAAGTTCTCTGAGAAGATATGAATAGCCTGTGCTTCAGCTTTTTCAGTAAGCTCATTTCGTAATTCTCTTTCAATTGAAGGCTGGATTAAGCGTTTATAAGAATCCTCTATCGCAAGCTTGACCTCTGAAATCGCTGGAGAAGAACCAGTTGCAGGAATCCATTCTTTCCACATAATCATTAATACACGCTCTACTGGAACATTTATCGTAACCTTTAGAATTTCTTCTTTCTCTCCACGATTTACCGCTAAAATACGATGAGGAACAATACGATTTACAGGCTCTTCATACTCATAGTACATTTCGAAAACATTTTTATCATCAGCCTCTGCATTTTTCACACTTGTTACGAGTAGTCCATCTTTCCATGAATACGCACGAATTTTTTCACGGATTGCTGCGTCATCAGCAAAGCGCTCGGCTAAAATGTCTCTTGCACCAGCTAATGCATCCTCTGTGTTTGTAACGTTTTCCCCATCTATGAATTCGGCAGCCAATTGCTCTAATATATCAGGACGATATTCTACTAAAAGATCCGCAAGAGGTTCTAAGCCTTTCTCTTTTGCAATTGTCGCCTTTGTACGACGCTTTTGTTTATACGGTCGATATAAATCTTCTACCCTCTGTAAAACAATTGCCGCTTGGATAGCTTGTTCTAATTCTGGCGTTAACTTATTTTGTTCTTGAATTAATCGAATAACCTCTTCTTTGCGTTGTTCAAGTTGCTGTATGTAGTGATAACGCTCCTCTACAGCTTTAATTTGCACTTCATCAAGGGACCCAGTAGCTTCTTTTCGATAGCGCGCTATGAACGGTACGGTATTTCCCTCTTCTAATAATTTAATAACAGCCTCTGCTTGCCCTGGCTTGATTGCAACATCCTTTGCAATAAGCTGTAACAATTGCTTTTGATCCACATCATCACTACCTTTTTCTTTTCATTTTACCATTCCACTTTACTAAAAATGCAAAAAAATAGTCTACTCAGAACTTAGAGTAAACTATTTTAATGACTTAGGAGACAACTATTACTTTTGATTAGCTTTAGCAATAAATGCCCCAATATAAAAGTTTAGAGCGAAACGCCACCACTTGCTAAGATAACCTCTTGTAATTTCTTTATTGCTTTTCTTTGTACTCGGGATACGTGCATTTGAGAAATTCCTAATAGTTCTCCAGCTTCTCTTTGACTAAGCTGCTCTAAATATGTAAGCTGAATGACTTGCTTTTCCCTATCATTTAAAACGTTCATAGCATCCAAAACAATTAATCTTTTATTGGTTATTTCGTAGCCATCATCTACTTTACCCATTATATCAAATAAGGTTACTGTACTCCCGTCAGAATCTGACTCAATTGAATGATCCATTGAAAGAGCTTGATAGCTACGACTCATCTCCATAGCCTCGAGAACTTCTTCCTCTTCTACCTCTAATTGATCTGCAATTTCTTTGATAGATGGAGAACGCTGCAACTCAATGGTCAGCGCTTCCACTGTTGTTTTAATTCGTGGTCCTAACTCTTTTATACGTCTTGGCACATGAACATCCCATGTTTTATCGCGTAAAAAACGTTTAATCTCTCCAACAATCGTTGGTACAGCAAATGCTTCAAAACTACTACCAACATTGGTATCAAAACGTCTAATAGCACCGAGTAACCCTAGCATACCTACTTGAATAAGATCATCGTAGTAAGATTTCCCATTCGTATACTTACGTGCTATGGCTTCAACTAAATATCGATAATGAATCACTAAATTTGTTTGCGCTTCATCATCCTCCGTTGATTGGTACAATGCAATCCACTCTAGTACATCTTCATTGGACGAAGACTTATGTAGTGATTCTTTCGACATTTTTTTCCACCTGCTCCCTAGCGACATACTTTGTCATAAAGACAGTTACGCCACCATCGTTATTAATCATCACCTCATCCATCAAAGTTTCCATTAAATAGAGTCCCAAACCACCTTCACGTAAACCAGCTATACTCTCTCCTGGATGATATGGACCAATTTTTGACTTTATCTCTTCAAAATTAAAACTATTTCCGTAGTCCGCAATCATCATTTCTAACTTATTTTCATACAAGGCACACCCAATAACGATTTCACCCTCTTCGTCATCCTTATATGCATGATGTACTACATTCGTAACTGCTTCACTTGTTGCGATTTTTAAATCCTCGATATCATCATAATTAAAGCCAACTCGACTAGCCAAGCCAGAAACCGTTAACCGAATTACACTGACAAATTGCGGTTTTGCAGGAACCCTTATCTCAATATAATCAAATTCCTTCATTATCTTAATTCCACCTTTTTATCAGTTTCAATATCCATTAAATCGCTTAATCCAGTAATTTCAAATAATCTTTGTAATCTATTCGATAAACCAACAAGTTTTACTTTGCCATTCTCACGTAATGCTTTTTTATAAAAGGATACAAAAATACCTAAACCTGTACTGTCCATATAATTTACTTTTGATAAATTAAGTTCTATTTCTAACCCTTCAGTAATCTTTATAGCCTCTAGCTCTTCTCGAAGGACTGAGGAAGTAAAGGTATCAATTTCACCTTCTACAAATCCATATAATTTATGATCAATTTCTTTAAAATGTATCGCCATGTCCATATAGCACACCTCCACCATATTTGTTAGACTGTACTTCATTTCCCGCTTAGGGAAAAAATTAAACCTTCTAATCCTATTTTTTTAAAATAACAACTGTAAAATCATCTGATAGTTTAAAATCCAGTAGTTCTTCAATTTGTTTATAAAGAAGATTACATAGCTCTTGGGCTGTTAAATGCTTATTCTCTGCTAACAATGCAGTGATAACCTCTCGTGAGTTCAATTCTTCATGTGATCTAAATTCTGTAACACCATCTGTCATCATCATGACGATATCATTTTTCTCTAAAGTAATTTCATTATATATATACTTTGTTTCAGGCAGTACACCTAGTAATAAACCTTTTGCCTCCAAAGTAAAAAATTCATCTCGTCTAGCACAATAATGGAGCGCTGGCTCATGACCTGCTGAAGCGTAGGAAAAAATATTATTTTGAATATCCAAGCAACCGTAAAACATGGAAACAAACATACTATCATCCACGCCTTTTTCAATTACTCTATTAATAACTTCTAACACATATGAAGGATCTTTATAAGTATATTCTAAAGTTTCCAGACCATACTTCACCATAGACATACATAAAGCAGCCGGGACACCTTTTCCTACCACGTCTGTCACCGCTACGCTCAAATAATCCTCTCGGTCATGTAAAAAATGTACATAATCTCCATTCATCTTGCGAATTGGAATCGATATCATTCCTATGTCAATACTAGACAAATATGGCACAACTGTTTTGAGTAATGTTTTTTGAATGTTTGTAGCGATTTTTATTTCCAAATCATATTCAGCCTGTTTCTGTAATAAGCTTTGGTGCTCTCTATGTGCCATGCCATAATGGACCATCACCTCAATTAGAAAATCATATGCTGACTGTTCCTCACTCATTCTATCAGGTAATATTTTGCTAACTGCGTTTTTGTGAATACTTACAACATCCTCTGGAGAGATATTCTTTTGGATTAACTGACGTGTGAAGTTTTGAGCAATATACAAATTCTTTTCTGTTTGGTCAGCCAAATAATCCGACAAAATTTTCTTATATTGTGACTCTAATTGATTCAACATTTCCACATCCTATCGCAGCCATTTTTCAGCTCTGATGGTTGTCCCCTCTCCGATAACTGAGTGGATGGTCATAGTATCCATTAATCTATTCACGCCTGGTAAACCTGCCCCAAGTCCTCCAGAAGTAGAGTAACCATCCTCCATTACCTTGCGAACATCTTTTATTCCTGGACCTTGATCAGTTGCAATAATCATTATTTTCTTTTCTGTGTCCGTCTCAACTCTTTCGATTTCAATGAAACCTACATTTGCATATAAGTATATATTTCGAGCCAATTCACTAATAGCTGTAGTTATTCTAGCCTGATCAACAGTGCCAAATCCAAGTGCCTTTGCTTCATTGCGCCCCAGTTGTCTTGCTGTAACTATATCCCATTCAGTAATAATTTCAACCGAAGACCTCATTGCCACCGCTGTCCCCCCAATTCCTTTCGCAGTTATACTTTACACTTTTATTCAACCTGAATTATTTTTTATAGTTGATTTCATTTCATAATTATCTTATAAAGGGTATATTCTATGTATATTTTCATAAACCTTTCTATATTTTTTTCAAAAATCTATTTTGAATGATATCTTATTTTCTCCTTAAATCTATTAATACCATTTTCGAATTACAAATTCAATTTATGGTAATGTAGAATTTGAGAGTATAATACAAAAAAGCATCGAGATGATTTTTCATCTCGATGCCTCTATACATATATGTATATCAAAATTTGACAAGCCCTAAACTAATCATCAGTGCACCATCAACCTTCTCCATCACTGCATGATCAAGCTGCGTTATACGATCCGTCAATCTTGACTTGTCGATTGTTCGCACTTGCTCGAGCAGAATAACCGAGTCACGTTCAAAACCATACTTTTCAGCATTGATTTCAACATGAGTCGGTAACTTTGCTTTCTGAATCTGTGCAGTTATAGCTGCGATGATGACAGTCGGACTGAATCGATTGCCAATATCATTTTGAATAATCAGCACCGGCCTAGTTCCTCCTTGCTCGGACCCAATTACCGGCGATAAATCTGCAAAAAAAACGTCACCACGTTTTACATTCAAAGTGTCATCCCCCGCTAACGAGACGCTCCACCATATGTTGTGCTTCATATTCCGCATGCAAGCATTCACTTGCAATCATCAGATTTATATGAGACATTTCAACATATCCTTTCATCATAGCTTCCCGTATTTGATTTGGTTGCTCCTGCATTAAAATATTGCGCGACAAAACACGCGCAAACGATTCACCTTCAATTACTTCCTTTGTTTGTAGAAATAGTCTGTCTTGAACAGCAATTGTAGCTTCTCTTAACTTTTTCTCGTACACAGCAAGCACCTCCAACGGAACCATCCACTTTTCATTACTACTCATTCTATCATTGAAAGATATTGTTGAAAAGACATGAAATGACAAAATATCTGACAATTTGAAGGACAAGTTGTAAAAATATGTAGGTTGTCGAAGGTATGTGCCGATTCATCTTATTAGCAACAATCAGCAAATTAAGTTTTTAGTGAATTTATATTTTCTCCAGTGTTATCATTCACCAATTATGAAAGAAAGTCGTTGTTCAAAGCTGTATAGTGTAACTATTTTTGTGCCTGCTTCTAAATATATATTCGAGGTACTCTTGCGGTAATTATGCATGGTACTTCGTAATTAATGGTTTCAAGTTTAGCTGCCCATTCATCAATTGAAATGACATCTTTCCCTTGACGACCAATAAGTGTTACCTTCTCCCCTATAGCATATGCTTTTGGTAAGGCAACCATACATTGATCCATACAAATTCGTCCGACTATCGGCATTCTTTGACCATCAATTAATACTTCTTGTCCACCTAATTTACGAATTACCCCATCTGCATAGCCTACTGGTATTGTCCCTATCCACATATTTTTTGAAGCAGCAAACGTAGCTCCATAGCCAACAGAATCACCTGCTTGTAATTGCTTCACATGGACAAGCTCACTTTCAAGTGTAAATGCAGGCTGTAACTGGAAAGGCAGAATACTTTCCACATAAGGCGACGGTGATAATCCATACATTGAAATACCATATCTGACAGCATCATATTGTAAATGAGCATCTTTAACTAAAGATGCAGCCGTATTAGAGGCATGGACAAGTCTAGGCTTTTCAGGTAAAACAGATAGGCATTGCTCAAAGAATTGAGCCTGTTTATCGAAGTAGGATGTATCCTCCTCATCTGCTGTTGCAAAATGTGTGAATATCCCATCAAGTTTCATATTATTTGCAGTTTGAATTGTATGAGACAGCTCAAAAAGCTCTTGTTCAGAGCGAACACCGATTCTACCCATCCCGCTATCTACTTTTATATGTAGTCGTAAGGGGTCAGCTTCATGTACTATCAACCGAGCAGCATGCTGGACCCATTCACTTGCAAATACAGTAAGAATAATGCGTTTTTGAGCTGCAAAAGGTACAAACGAAACTGGAGACGCGCCCAAAACTAGTATGTCAGGTTCTTCAAAATGTGCTCGAATATGTAATGCTTCGTCGGGTGTTGCTACGGCAAGGATAGTTGCACCAGCTTCCAAGGCTGCTTTTGCAACAGCTACATCTCCATGACCATATGCATTGGCTTTTACTACAGCAATAATTTGAACATCTGGTTGAAGTAATCTTTTCAAATTTTGTACGTTTTGTTGGATTGCTTGTAAGTCTACAATTGCTTTTGTTGGTCTAAAATGTTGCTGTGTCATCATTAGGATACCCTCTTTATTTTTTATTAAAACATTATGTATTGTCATAATTTCGTTCCAATGCACATGTTACCGTTCTTTATACTCACTTTTAATAACTACTATAATATACAATACAACTTAAAACTTTCTAAACATTGATTAATCGCTACTTAGCTTAATAAGCGCTACAGCTTTCAGTGATTTGAAAGCTGTAGCTGCAAAAAGTTACTTCATACTACTTATCGTCATAGAAGTAGCAACTTCTATCATTTCATCACGAGTTAATTTACTTGATGCAACAAAGAATGCAACTCCATCCTTTTCCCAACTAATAGAAGTATCTGTAATTGCACCGATTGTAAAGCCTAAATCTACCGGATCACCTGGTGACGATACTGGTAACATTGCACTCTCTTTAGTAGCTGGTTGTTGCATAACTGTAAATGGCTTGTCACCCTCGAATGTTAATATGACACGATCCATACCGTTCTCACGGATAACCTTTTCACCAGTCATCTTCGTATTTTCCCAATTAACAACAGGGTAATTTGTTTGGAACTCTTTATTTTCAATTTCAGCACCTACTGCTTCTTTACCATCTTTTTCACCTTTATCATCCTTTTCTGGAGGAGCAGCTTGTTCACCTTTTGTTTGATCTGTTTCCGTAAATTGCTCAACTGCATATTCCTTGGCAGCATGTTGAACACCTAATTTTATATTTTTAAATGTAATACGTATTTGTTCTTCCTTTACGTCATTCATTATGACTACAGAAGTTGGGAGCAATGTTTTTTTATCTACTGTAATCACTTGATGAGGCATACTATTTTTATAGCTATTTCTAGTAGCTGCTTCAAATATATATGCTTTTTCTTGCTCTTTCATGACTACATTTTTATCTTCAGCTAAATCTTCTGCCAGAGCACCTATTAAATATGCCTGACTGTTTTTCTTTGGCCAGTCACTTTGGAACTTATACATTTTGTTCAAAGTTGGTGTAACTACAAACACTCCATCTGCATTTCGTACTATCATCTGTGAAACATCTTTCCCACTTTCTACTACTTCTACTCGATAAAAGTCAGGTTTAGTATGCCAAACGGTTACATCATATTTCCTTGGCTCTCCACCCGATTTAATCTCCATCGAGGCATTTAACTCATAACCATTTGTCTCTGCCCATTTACCATTAACCTTCTTCAACACTTTTTCCTGTGAGGCTGTACCACACGCTGACAGAAGTAATATTGTACAAATTAAGACGAGCCATTTAACTATACGGTTGCCCACGCTTTCACCCTTTCTTCTTTCAAATCCACTACGACAATATATGAACCTTATTTGTCAGTTATGTCATCTGAAGAACAGGCAATATATTTATCTTCATTCAACAGAGAAGACTCCCACCTCTACAGATGGTGAGATGAATACGGTTTTTGGTTTCTTTTCAGTGGGTATCCAAACACCTACTGAAATAGAGGAACTCAGTCTAAGGACGCCACGTCCTGTGGCAATTTATCTGTGCGAAAGCGAAGCGACAGCAACACACAACTGAGTGACCAACATCATGTTGCTGCCGCTGCGTTAGCACTACGCTTTCGCACAAAAAACATCTGTTGGCCCAAAGCCTCCGGCGGATGGCACGGATTTTCAAAGGAATGAATTGTGCCTGCACAATTCAAAATCCGGACGCATTGTTTATCTGTGCGAAAGCGAAGCGACAGCAACAAATGTTTTCTGTAGC
>NZ_JBNNMG010000043.1:11126-45601 GCF_050272555.1 Lysinibacillus sp. NPDC047702
GTAAGCGAAAGCAAAGCGGCAGCTACAAATGTTTTCTGTAGCGAAAGCAAAGCGGCAGCTACAAATGTTTTCTGTAGCGAAAGCAAAGCGGCAGCTACAAATGTTTTCTGTAGCGAAAGCAAAGCGGCAGCTACAATTACGCCAAGGCGAAATTGATCTTTAATGTTCAAAATATTTACAGAAGGTAGAGCGTCTTTTTTTATGGCAGTCCGATATCCACTATTACTTACAGCAGCAATATTACTTGCGCTGCTGCGTATTGCTTAGCATGTGTGATACTGACAAACCCATTTACAAGTTTTCCTTTAAAATATAAAACAGGATTCCCAGCTTCTCCTCTTAAAATTTCAATATCATGAAGCTTGCATTGCTCGCCAATACCCGTTCCTAGAGCTTTGGAAAATGCCTCTTTTGCAGCGAATCGCCCAGCTAAAAATTCTATTCTACGAGTTTCAGAGTGTGCCTCAAATAAAACTCTTTCCTTTTCAGATAAAATCCGATCTTTAAATTTATTTGTTCGTGTCAGTGCCTTAGCAATTCGATCAATTTCCACAATGTCGAGACCAATTCCTTTAATCATTTGAACTTCTCCTTTTCCTATTGCCAAAAAGCCATGTATAATAATTGTAAATTGAGGTGGAGCCATGTTTAGTAGAACAGAAAATTTTAAGCAATATACAAAGTACTACCCTGTTGTTTCTACGTTTATAGCGATTAATTTAATTTTTTATGTATTAACTATTTTACCTGGTGTTGGGATCCTTGTATTGAATTATGGAATCCAAGTGAATTTCCTAATCCAGAACGGTGAATGGTGGCGTATTTTTTCTGCAATGTTTTTACATGCCGGCTTCTTGCACGTGCTCTTTAATATGTTTTCATTGTATATATTCGGGCCAGAGCTTGAAAAAATAGCAGGTAAGGCACGTTTTATAACAATTTATTTATTATCCGGCATTGTAGGAAACATGGCGACCTATCTACTTCTTAATGATAGTAGCTATGGCAGCCTTGGCGCAAGTGGGGCTATTTTTGGAATTTTTGGTGCTTTTGGGGCGCTTGTTTATTACACACGACGCACAATGCCTATGCTTCGCAAGCTTATTTTGCCAATCATTGTGATCAGTGTCATTATGACTTTTATACAGCCCAATGTGAATGTCTATGCGCATTTAGGTGGCTTAGTAACTGGATTCATTCTTGGACTTATCTATTTACATCCCAAAAGAATTTTAAGCTGGCGTAAACAAAAGATGGCAGGTAAATAACGGTACAAAGAGGAGAATCCTTAGAAAAACGGGATGCTCCTCTTACTTTTTATTTTATAAAACGGTAGTATTCTCGTTCGCTGATTTTAGTTTTTTCCATTCTACGGCCGTTAATCCGTAGACAACTTGATCTACATAGTGATCATGTAACCACTCAGCATCTCTCAGACGACCTTCCTCGTTAAAGCCTAGCACTTTTGGTATTGTACGGCTTCGAATATTTCCTACAGCAACTCGTACTTCAATGCGATTTAACCTTAAATAACTAAAGGCATATTCAATAAAGGCTTTCATAGAATTAGTAACTAATCCCTTACCAACAAACTCGTTTCCTAACCAATAACCGATACTTGTCCATCTATGTTGCCAATTCACTTGATGATAGCCAATGACTCCTGCAAGTTTCCCCTCATAATAAATCCCTGCTTGTATGCCATTATTATTTGCATATTGGTGCATCGCATTTCTTACGAATCTTTCTGTATCCCCTACCGTTTTCACTTCATCCACGAAGAGCATCCACTCTCGCAAAGTTTCCCTAGATCGATCTGTCAACGCAAATAATTCATCAACATCGTTTAAATCCAACAATTTCAAATACGTGTTTTCGCTAATATCATATTTAAACAAAAATTCCACCCCTTTTGTTAGATATATTCTATTATATAAATTATTCTTGTTTATTTATAGCTAAAAAAAGGCCAACCATTACAATAAATTGTAAATGGCTAGCCTTCCATGAGATTAATGGTCATACCAAGATAATATAGTTTCGGCATCTTTTTGTTCTAAGCTCGGAACATTTCCAGTCATTCCAGTCATTCCAGACATTACAGTTGCATTTATAGACATAACATTTTTTCTTTTTTGGAAGTATGTTTGAGTACTTTCAATAGATTGTATACGTTTTTTCTCCATAAAAAATGTAATACGATTAAAAACACGATATTGCATTGTAAGCTGCTTTCCATCAATCATATAACCAGCTGTTTTATGCTGCCAAATGCCCAGAAGTATCGTAAGCGGAATGAGCAGCAGTGAAAGTAAACCATAAGGATATAAGAAATAACTACATGCACCTATTATGGGGATGAGCCAAATAAAATCGATACGATAAAAGAATGGACGAGCACGTTTTGGTGAATGAATAAATTCCGGATACCAGTTCATCTCTGGAAAGAGCTGTTCTAATGTTTCCAGACAAGCCTGTTTTTTTATGAGTGGAAATAAAGTAATCTTCTTATCTTTACCGCTCTCACCATTTCCTCCAGCACTCTCAACAACTACTGTTGCAAAACCAAATAATTGACGTAATGGATTCTCTACAACACGAATTGCCTGAATTCGATTTAAAGGTAAGGTAATTCGCTTTTTCTCAAGTAACCCTTTCGTAATGATTAACTTTTCATCTTCAATTTTGACTGTGTACTCATAATAGTTAATTAATGTAATTACTACAGAAACAAGCCATGCAACGATTAAGATGAACATTACTGTTAGTGCAACTAAAAAAGCACCAATCTTTACGAAGTCAGCCAACTCATGAAATACAGTTTCATAAGGAATTATATCTGAAAACTGAGAGACTATTGCTGCAAGACCAGACAGTACGACGCCAATTCCACCCGAGGTCGTTGCCAACACTAGTAAATCACGGATTGACATATGATAAATCTGCGGAATTACTACTTCCTCTGTCATTTGAATAGGTTGTTCATCATCAATATGTTCTACTATTTGTTTTTTTGCACGACGCATTTCCAGCTCTATTGCATCAGCTGCCGGTTTACGTATTGCCGTTAACTCTGCCTCAGGCTTTCCATCCTTACTCCCTGCAGTTTCAACCTGTACCTTTACTAAACCAAATAAACGGTGAAAAATCCCCTCATTGTAATTTAAGCTTTGAATACGTTCAAATGGAATGTAGCGCTTCTTTTTAACAAACAGGCCATACTTTACGCGTAATTCGCCATCTTCAAACCAATAGACAAAAGTACGCCATCTAATAATTCCACTAACAACCGCAAGTACAGCCACCACTCCCCAAACGCCGAACAATAACAATGTTTGAAAGAAATGATTACTATTAACATTAAACGAGAAATTAAAACCATTCGTTACAAAGATAATAGCAACAGGTAAAATCATGCTTTTTAATACTTTTGCACTTGTTATAATAGCTGAAATTGGATGTAAACGATTAATTTCCTTAGACATCATCTTCTGCCACCCTTGCTAATTCCGAAATTCTTGCACGAAGCCCATCAGCTTCATCCATCACAAGCGCAGGAATCGTATGTACAGTTGCTGCTGTTGATATTGAAATATTACCTAAATCATATCTTTTTAATATTGGCCCTTGTGTTGTATCGACATGCTGTACACGCACCATTGGAATAAGTGTACGTTTAACAACAAATAAACCATGCTGTACTTCAATTTCATTCTCACGTACCTCATAACGCCAGCGTTCCCATCTTATTTTCGGAAATAGATAAACTGAAAAAATAATACTAAGTAAGACCACTGCAGCTGCGATGAAATAAATAAATGATGGCCACTCAAAATAATACGTGCAAAAAGAAACAATTACTGCCGCAATCAATAGCAATATTGTTTGAAATACACCATATAAACGCCACACGGTTAACCCTTTTCGGGAAATTTTATGAATTGGCTCTGCTCTCAAAGTTTCTCCCTCTCTTTCTTTAATTACGTATACGAGATTAAAGCTGCTTTTGTTTCAATATATACGAAAAAAAACCTTACAGCCACTTTGACTGTAAGGTTTATGATAAAATTTAATCTTCGTGACGTCGTGGTGCACGAGAACGTCCTTGTCCACCTTCACGACGAGCACCACCTTCACGGCGCCCGCCGCCATCTCTACGATTTCCGCCGCCACGGCGATCTCCGCTACGTCCGCCGTCTCGACGTCCGTTAAAGCTACGGTTATTACGTCCACGATCTCCGCCACGATTGTTAGAACTAGAAGAACGTTCACGACGCATTGGTAATGGTCGCTCTTCAGTAATAGTTACTGGTGTATCATCTGGCTCTTTTGTTAATGTACGAAGAGCAGCAGCAACTACATCAAGCGCATCATGGTTTTCAAGTAATTCTGCAGCAAATGTACGATAATCACCTAGATTGTTATTAGCGATAAGACCTTCTAGAGTCTCTACAGCTAGACGTTGTTGACCTTCAAGAGCTTCATCAGAAGTTGGTGGACGAAGTGGTGTCATACGTTTTTTCGTTGTTTCCTCTACAATACGTAAATAACCCATTTCACGTGGTGTTACAAATGTCACTGCAAGACCTGATTTACCTGCGCGACCTGTACGACCAATACGGTGAACATATGACTCAGGATCTTGAGGAATATCAAAATTATAAACATGTGTCACACCAGAAATATCAAGTCCACGAGCAGCTACATCTGTCGCAACAAGAATATCAATTTTATTTTCTTTAAATTGGCGTAATACCGAAATACGTTTTGCTTGGCTTAAATCACCATGAATACCTTCTGCAAGATAGCCACGGATTGATAATGCTTGTGCAAGCTCATCCACGCGACGTTTTGTACGTCCAAAGATAATAGCAAGTTCTGGTTGGTGAACGTTTAATAAACGAGATAAAACGTCGAACTTTTCACGTTCTGCAGACTTCACAAAATATTGATCAATATTATCAACTGTTAATTCTTTGGCTTTAATTTTTACGATTTCTGGATCACGCATGAATGTTTCAGCAATTTTGCGAATAGCTGGTGGCATTGTTGCTGAGAACAGTAATGTTTGACGCTCAGTAGGCACGTTTTCTAAGATTGAATTAATATCATCGATAAAGCCCATGTTTAACATTTCATCTGCTTCATCCAGTACTAATGTTTGTACATCTTCTAATTTTAACGTACGACGATTAATATGATCAATAATACGTCCTGGCGTACCAACAATGATTTGAGGTCTATTTTTCAGTGCACGAATTTGACGGCCAATTTCTTGCCCACCGTAAACTGATAATAATTTTACACGTTTATCATAACCAATTTTATAAAGCTCTTCTGATACTTGAATCGCTAATTCACGAGTTGGAGCAATTACTAATGCTTGGATATTTGGATTTTTTGGGTCAATTTTTTCGATAAGTGGAATCCCGAAAGCGGCTGTTTTACCAGTACCTGTTTGCGCTTGACCTAATACGTCGCGACCTTCAATAGCAAAACGAATAGTACCTTCTTGGATTGGTGTTGCTTCTTCAAACCCCATACGCTTTACAGAGCGTAATGTCGATTCACTAATATTTAATTCTGAAAAATTTGTCAAACTTCTCATTCTCCTTTTTTTGCTTTTAAGTTGACAAATGGTTACATTTTCAGATGAAGTTGTCGGCAAATTCGAGCCTGTTATGTGGAACGTTTCCGTTACTTAAAAATTTCCTCTATATAATGTTCATATAGAGCTCTCTTATATGAAAAGGAAAGCCCGGTCTTTACCGAGCGGTTCGATTCTGTCGTAATAATCACTTTAGAATAAAACCGTTGTGTTCAAAAAAAAGTACTCTTCAACCAAATATGAAGAGTCTTCGCACAAAATGTATCCATTGCTTACACTAGTCTAACATGGCTTTAAATCGTATGCAACGATAACGCATGAGTCGTAATAATCTGACTATTTCATTTCTCCTTTAAAAACGTCAAAACTTGAGAAAACCACTTAGCACAATCCTTGTCGAAACATATATGGTGCTTCCCACTATCAGAAAAATACAAAGTTTTATCGATTGAGATTAGTTCATCATATAAGAGTTGAGCTGTATGATAAGGCACTATACCATCTAATTTTCCTTGAACAATATAAACAGGAATTTCAATATCTTTATAGTATGGCTCGACCATTCGAACAAGCTTCATAAATTCTATTGTTGAAGATAGAGGTACATTGTTAAACTTATGTCGATATCGCATAAACAGCTCATTATTAGATAGATTGCTTTGATACGCCTCTGTGGCAAGCATTTTAAAATCCTCGACCAATTGCTTTGGACTTACATATTTGGCAGCTGCGCTTAGTAATACAAGCTTTTTCACCTTATAGCGCTTAGCCAGATATAGCGCTATAATACCGCCCATTGAAAAACCAACCACTAGAACCTCATCTACCTTCTTAGCCAGTGCACGAAAGGCGAGTTCGGCATCCATTAACCAATGCTTAGCAGTAAAGCCTCTCATCTGTAATTCCTCACCGTGTCCTGATAAAGTAGGCTCTTCAATGAGCCAATCTGTATGAGCTCGTAAATAGGAAGTAAAAGGCTTTACCTCATATGGACCTCCTGAAAATCCATGTATACATAACACACCTACTGACATTACTTTCACCTCTATCAATTTCGCCTTGGCATAATTGTTGCTGTCGCTATGCTTTCGATACAGAAAACATTTGTTGCTGCCGCTTCGCTTTCGCTACAGAAAATATTTGTTGCTGCTGCTTCGCTTTCGCTACAGAAAACATTTGTTGCTGCCGCTTCGCTTTCGCTACAGAAAATATTTGCTGAATGAAGATAAATGCATTGAAGCATATAGAATGAAGAAATCGGTGAGAGTGTTGTCTCACCGATTCGTTGTATCATTTATCACGTAAAAGCATTTAAAATTGTTTCTAATTTCATCCCTCGAGAACCTTTTAATAAAACAATAGACTCTTTATTAGCTTGCTGTAGCTTTTCAATAATTGGAACGTAATCATCCTTAACATGTAATAAATGCTCCGCATCAAAATGATCTTTTAAAATATCATATAAATAAAACATGCGTGGACCAAACAAGCAAATATAGGAAATTTCCTGTGCATGAATATCCTCTGATAAATTCTCATGAAAGAGCTTTTCATTTGGCCCAAGTTCAAGCATATCACCTAACACAAGCCATTTTTCTGAACGGATTGTTGAAGATGCGATAAATTGGATAGCAGCCTTTACAGATGTCGGAGCAGCATTATAGGCATCATTTATAAACAATGCGCCATTTGTTCCGTTAATTTGCTGCATACGCATATCTGTGAGAGTCACTTGTTTTAAGGATGCACGAATTTGGTCATCGTTTAAACCTAATTTTCGAGAAATTAACATGGCTGCCAGTGTGTTTTTCACCTGATGCTTCCCAAGAACTGAAATAAAGAAGTTACCTTCAATCACTCCATGTGCTGTAAAGCTACTGCCATCCGTAGTTGTCTCGATATTCTCAGCATACAATAGGTTTTCAGGAGTTAAGCCAAAGGCCATTGCATGAAGATTTTGCTCGTTTGCTACTAATTCTTTAAGCAACGGTTCATCTCCATCATAAAATAGTACGCCATTTTCTGACATCCCTTGAACGATTTCAAATTTTGCTTTTGCGATCCCCGAACGTGAACCCAAGTCTTGCATATGAGCTTCTCCAATGTTTGTAATCACTGTTATATGCGGTCTAGCGAGCTTCGTTAAAAATTCAATTTCCCCAAAGCCGCTCATTCCCATTTCCAGCACAGCAACATCTGTATCTTCATCAAGCTGTAAAATTGTAATCGGAAGACCAAGCTGGTTATTAAAATTCCCAATGGTTTTTTGTACTTTAAAAAACGGTACAAGTATTCCAGCTAAAATATCTTTCGTTGACGTTTTACCATTTGAACCAGTAATTCCAATAAATTTCGCCTTATGCTCACTTCTATAGGCATGTGCCATTTGCTGTAATGCTATTTCTGGGTCATCTACAAATAATAATGGTACATCTTGTGGTGGATTTGGTTCATCCTTCTGCCATAGGGAAGCGCCTGCTCCTTTTTCAAATGCCTGCTTAACAAATTTATGACCATTAGTCTGCTCGCCTCGAAATGGTACGAATAAATCTCCTTGCTGAATCGTTCGTGTATCAATCGAAATACCTGATACTTCTGTATCACCAAAAGCTGGTACCTCATCATTTAACCATGTAGCTAATTGTTTTAATGTTTTTTTCACAATAATCCCACTCAGTCTTTTTTATAGTGAAGCTGTTGTTTTTCTTCATAACGTTCGATTGCTAGTGTAATCAGACGATCAATAAGCACTGGATAGCTTACATTTGTATGCTGCCAAAGCAGCGGATACATGCTGACAGGCGTAAAACCAGGCATTGTATTTACTTCATTCATATAAATGTTGTTCTCGGCTGTCACAAAGAAATCTGCACGAACTAATCCGCTTCCATCTATTGCTTTAAATGCTCGCTTTGCTAGCTCCTGTAAGCTTGTTACTGTTTCAGCAGATAGCTTTGCTGGAATAATAAGAGCTGTTGAGCCATCTTTATATTTTGAATCGTAATCATAAAACTCAGTGACTGGTTTAATTTCTCCAGGCACAGAAACTTCAGGGAAATCGTTTCCAAGTACTGCTAGCTCAATTTCGCGGGCTACAACCCCTTGCTCAACGACAATTTTACGGTCATATTGTAGTGCTATGTCAATTGCAGTCACTAATTCTTCACGATTAGTCGCTTTGCTAATCCCGACGCTTGAACCCAAGTTTGCAGGTTTTACAAACATCGGCCATTTCAATTGTTCTTCACAACGAGCTAAAATCGTTTGCTTTTCGTTCACCCATTCGCTGCGAATAAAGTACGTATATGGCACTTGTGGTAAGCCAGCAATCTCAAATAACTGTTTCATGATTACTTTATCCATGCCTGCTGATGATGCTAATACACCATTACCAACATACGGTAAATTAAGAACCTCAAGTAACCCCTGGACAGTGCCATCCTCCCCATTTGTTCCATGTAACAACGGAAAAATAACATCAAACTGTGTAGCTTTCCCATTTTTATCGATTAAGAAATCCGTAATATTATTTTCTAGAATTGTGGCTTCGTCACCAAATTGTAATTCTTCAATTGTACTTGCGGTTTTTTCTAGACGCTCACCTCGACGCCATTCTCCCTCAGGTGTAATGAAAATCGGATATACCTCATACTCCTCGAAATTCAAAGCTCCAGTGACTGCACGTGCCGTTGATAATGACACATCATGCTCTGCTGACTTTCCGCCGTATAATAAACCGATTCTTTTTTTCATTTTTGTGCCCTCCACATACTTCTTGAGTATTATTAGTTTATCATGAAACGTCTTGACAAATGACATAAAAATCTCACCGTATTTTTGACGGTGAGATTTAAGTGTATATTCATTCTACGTGTAGAAAGAATCGCTAAATAATATAAATCAATTCATCGTGCTCATTTTTCAAAATCGTGTTTAAATCATCCCACACTTCATCTGGGAATGAATATTCCGATAGGTTGCGAATTTCAATACCATAGGCTAGTTTTGGTTTTTCAATTCTATACAGTGACAATAGTGCTCCATCTTTAGCAAAAGACCGATAGGCACGTAGAAATTCAGGTGAAATAGAAGGAATACTCGGTTTCACTTTCCTTCGCCAAAAACCTGAGCTTCGTTCTTTTTCTCGAATTAAACTGTTAAATACATTAGCCATGAGTAAATCCGAATCACTTAAATGACGAAAATAAATTTTAGTCATTTTCTCTAAGTCTGAGGAGTAGTAGACAAATCTATTTTGTAATTTATTAAAAAAAGGCGAAGTAATTGGCTCCTTTTTATGACTTATGTACAGCAATTCCCCCTGCTCCATCGGCGTTAATTGGTCTAGCCTCTTTTCATCCATAAAATCTACCCAGCATAATTCCTTAGACTCCGCAGCTTTTTTTACAAACTGAGGTACTTCTTCGTCTGGTATAAAATCAAACTGTGTATGCATATTAAATGAACCGTCTTCATATGAATGTTTTAATAACAGTAAGTGATGCAGTGGTTCAAGAGCAGCCACAAATTGCGAGAATTTTAGACCGCTAAAAATGACAAATTTATCGACATCATTCATATGAACATAAACATGGTACATAAAATCCTCAGCTGACTTCAATTTTTTAGCCACAATCATCACCCCATTCTTCACTACATTATAAGACTAATCGTGAATTTTTTGAAACATTTTATGTTAAATATCGTCTTAACAATATTCACAGGCGTAAAAGTGTTTTTTACGTTATAATGTGAATGTTAAACATGCTATTGCATGGATGTTCAACTACTCTTATATAGTAAATGGCATAAACCCAATTTTACTCATAAAGAGATACTATTTTAATAGGTGGCTTGTATGGAAAATAAACGAAATTTCGCGAATCGTTTTGATTGGACACTCGCTTTTATACTTTTTACCTTCCTGGTCATTAGTTTGCTAGCCATTGCATCGGCACAAACATCCGGGCAGTATGGCATCAACTATGTTCCTAAACAGCTTCAATGGTACATAATTGGTGCAGTAATTATTGGTATAGTTATGTTTTTTGAGCCTGATCAATATAAAAAAATGTCATGGTATATGTATGGTGCAGGTATCGCTCTGTTAGTACTTCTTATTTTCATGCCTGAAGGTAAAGGACAAATAGGAGAGCCTGTGAACGGTGCAAAAAGCTGGTATCATACACCAATGGGGAATATGCAGCCCTCTGAATTTATGAAAACTTTTTACATTTTAGCACTTGCCCGTCTTATTAGTAAGCATCATGAGTTTCATTCATTACGATCTTTAAAAACTGATTTTATATTATTAGTTAAAATCGCTGCTACATTAATAGTTCCTTTAGCACTGATTATGCAGCAGCCTGACCTTGGTTCAGCCCTTGTGTTCTTTGCCATTACAGCTGCGATAATTATCGTAGCAGGTATATCCTGGAAAATAATTTTACCAACCCTTTTTGGTGGAGCTATCGCTGGTGGTACACTTTTATGGATGGCGCTCTATATGCAGGATTTTTTAGAGAAAACATTTGGCTTTAAGACTTATCAATTTGCTCGAATTTATTCGTGGTTAGATCCCTATTCATATTCTTCAAGTGATGGCTATCATTTAATTACTTCCCTCAACGCCATTGGCTCTGGAGAAATTTTTGGTAAAGGTTTCAGAGGACGTGAGGTTTACGTTGCTGAAAACCATACCGATTTCATATTCACCGTTATTGGCGAAGAATGGGGCTTTGTTGGTGCTAGTATTGTAATCTGTATTTTCTTCTTATTAATTTATCATTTAACAAAAACGACATTACTATTAAAAGATCCTTTTTCAACCTATGTATGTGCTGGTATTATTGCCATGATTACGTTCCACGTATTTGAAAACATTGGCATGACAATTCAGCTATTACCAATAACAGGTATTCCTTTACCGTTTATTAGCTATGGAGGCAGTTCATTAATGGGGAACGCCCTCGCTATCGGTCTTGTCTTTAGTATGCGCTTCCACTATCGTACCTACATGTTTACTACTCATGATGACGATGATTGATTGAGCTTATATTAGATAATGAAAATGGATAGTCTCCGTTACAAAGAGACTACCCATTTTCATTTGTACGAGTTAAGCTTGAACTTGCGGTGTTTGCGTTGGTGGTGTGAGCACTTTTAAAAGTTCAAGTCGAGACTTTGTTACAGTGGCTGTTACACCCAACTTAGATAAATTCGAAACAATTTTTTTCAAATCTACTTCTTTTTTCATACATTCCACCTCAATCTTTCCTCGAATTAATATAACGTTTTATTTTCAAAAAAGTTTCATTTTTCTTTCTACGTGTATGATGTCCGACGAGTATATCACTTCTTATCATACCACTTAACTCATCTTTAAAATTTTTCATTTTTGTTACAATGTAAATTTTTCCTTCACTACACTAATACCACCAAATTCAGAAAAATAAAACTTACATTTTATATACCCTATAGAAGTATACCCCGAATTTAAATTCCTATACCATATGACAATCAAAATAAAAGCATGTAATTAACTTTAAGCTCATGTTATTTTAAACGCATAAGCTCCCCTGTTAACCATTTGCATTTTTCACAGTAAATAAATTCAATTAATTTTCTACATTTTTTGAGAGAAAAAGATTTTTACTGTGTTCTTCTAATGTTCTATCTTCCGTTTTCTTGTAATAACAAGTTCAAGAGAGGTAGAATATACATACTGAAATATTGTATGAAAGCAGGGAACTGTATGAAAAAGGCAATTTTATTATTAATGTCTGTTCAATTTCTCGTATATCTAGGATTTGGGATTATAATTCCTGTCTTACCAGAGGTTATTGTTCAGCACAATTGGGATGATCTACATGTGGGCGGCTTGCTAACTGTGTACTCTCTTGCGAGTTTCTTCACTGCACCACTTTGGGGTATGCTATCTGATAAGGTAGGACGCAAACAGCTTATTTTAATGGGCCTAGTTGGTTTTAGTTTAAGCTTTGTTATTTTCTCTTTATTTATAGATAATCTAGCAATTTTATACGTCTCACGTGTTGTGGGTGGTTTATTCTCAGGCGCACTATACACAGCGGTAACAGGCTTCGTTGGTGATATGTCGAGTGAGGAAGACCGCAATAAATATATGGGTCTAATGGGCATGTCCATCGGGCTTGGTTTTATTTTTGGTCCAGCAATCGGGGGTATGCTAGGTCATTATAGTCTACAATTACCCTTTATTAGTTCAGCACTATTAATTGCACTATTATTTATTTATGCAAGTTTCGTTTTAAAAGAACCTGAAAAACGAAAAGATACAAATAAACGTGCTATTGTGCCAAAAGGTGCTGGTAAAATGCTGCAATATCGAGTGCGTTATTTGTTTATGTTCTCCTTTTTAGTGACTTTTATGCTAGCAGGAGTAGAGGCAACATTCCAGCTGTTTCAAATTGATCGCATTCAAATTTCCCCATTACAAATTGGTTATTTATTTATGTTTAGTGGTTTTGTAGATGCGGCCATTCAAGGCGGGGTTGTAAGAAGGATTAAAGATGGACATGAGACAGCCTGGTTAATAGGTGCTCAAATCATAACAGCTATTGGTATGCTTTTATTCACTTTAACTGCTAACTTATTTATAGCTGGTCTTGCTCTCTGTGTCTTTACTGCGGGCAATGCACTTGCAAGAACTTGTGTTGTATCACTGTCATCTAAAGAATCTGGGGGCCAATATGGGACAGCTGCTGGTCTTTCCTATTCCATGGATAATTTAGGGCGCATTCTAGGTCCATTATTTTTCACTTGGTTATTTACAGTCCAGTCGAGCCTTGGATATTATACTTCAGCGGCAATAGCTGTTGTTTCGATTAGTATCATATTTATCTATAAAGCCTCAAATAAATCTTTACGACTTGAATAAATTGTTCAAAAAAAGCCGTAACTTAATAGGTAACCTAAAATATTTTGCCAAAGCGCAGGGAATTTAAAAATATACTATTTACTATTAAGATTATGGTACTAAATCTATAAGCACATAGAATCTCTAAATATAAAGAACTAATTAAGAAATAATTGCTTAAGAGGAAAAACGGAGGGCTCTGCATGATGAATAAAACAACAAATCTCTTACTTCCAAAAGAGCTAGAATTGCTTCGTTTCGAAATTGAAAACACAGTGCTTTCATCAATGATTATTACACCTTACAAGCGTTCAACCACCATAACAGAAAGTAAATTTGCTGGTGTGCCATATTTACCATATTACCAGACATATCCTAAAGATATAACAGGTGAGCCAATGCGGCTATTAGCGCAAATTAACTTTGCGGAGATGCCGCCACTAAAGGATTTTCCAACTCAAGGTATTCTTCAATTTTATATTTCATCTAATATTTTTGTGAATGCGGATCATTACCATGAAGATATTTTTCAGCAGTTTTATAAAATTAGATTTTATCCTGCCATAAATTCTAAAGTGGCATTTCCCACACAGGAATTTATAACATATTCTGATGATTGGTTCCCTATTCATCAAGAATTAGCATTACAATTCCACCCAACTCTGGAACCTGTATCGGCTTTAGATTACCGTGCTGTATGTTATTTGCCTCATTTAATACCTTCACAGGTGGATATGGATTTACAGGAGATTTATCTTCAACATTTTTTAGGGGCCGGTGCTAAAATTGGTGGCTATGCCTATTTTTTAGAGGATGACATCCGTCATGAATCAAAGCTCCTTCAGCGCTATGATGTCTTGTTACTCCAAATTGACTCTAACGATGAACTCGGTATTATGTGGGCAGATAGCGGTGTAGGAAAATTTTTTATCAATCATGAAAAGCTACTTCAAAAAGATTTTTCTGATATTTTATTTCAATGGGAGCATTACTAATCACTTTTCGGATTACTTCGTTCCATATTACGGGGTAATCCTTTTCTATGCTTTTGGTTAAATTTCTTCTCTTCTTTCCACCAATGAAGTAAGCTATACTAAGATATATTGTGAAATATAGTAAAGGCAGGTGCAGGAATGAGCATTTTTACAGATGTGGAATATCTAGTACCTTTAATTATGTTTGTAAACATTTTAGCAGCGTTGACGATTATTTTTTTAGAACGTAAAGATGCTACTTCTACATGGGCATGGATTCTCGTACTATTTTTCCTTCCATTAGCTGGATTTATTTTATACCTACTATTTGGCCGACAGCTAAGAAAAAAGCATTTATTCCGTTGGGAAGGACGTAAGGATATAGGGATCGACAATCTCATTAGCTATCAAACGGATGCCATCCGAGATGATACATTTGAGTTTCGTATAGAGAATGCGGAAAATTATAAAGAAATGATCTATATGCATCTGAAAACAAATAATGCTGTGTTAACACAGGATAACTCCTTAAAAATTTTTGATGATGGTGCCGATAAATTTGAACAGCTACTAAATGATATTGAAGTAGCTAAGGACCACATCCACATTCAATATTATATTTTTCGTTTGGATGACTTAGGTACACGTATTGTGGATAAGTTGATAAAAAAAGCAAAACAAGGTGTAAAGGTTCGTCTCTTATATGATGAAATGGGCTCACGAAATGTTAAGAGGCGTCATTTCAAAGAACTGATTAATGCTGGTGGCGAGGTAGAAGTTTTTTTCCCATCCATCTTCCCCCTTCTAAACCCTCGTTTAAACTTTAGAAATCACCGAAAAATCGCTGTTATTGATGGACGTATTGGTTTTATTGGTGGCTTTAATGTTGGTGATGAGTATTTAGGTCTACAAAAGAAGTTTGGCTATTGGAGAGATACACATTTACGTATTGAAGGTAGCGCTGTACACCCCCTTCAAACACGCTTTTTATTAGACTGGAATCAGGCTAGTGCACAGCAAAAAATGGGATATTCAGATAGGTACTTTCCGGCTATCCCCAAAAAGGGCAATGTAGGTCTGCAAATCGTTTCAAGTGGACCGGATTCTGACTGGGAACAGATTAAAATTGGTTATTTAAAGCTCATTAATATGGCTCAAAAATACATTTATATTCAAACACCATATTTTATTCCTGATGTTAGCTTTTTAGATGCTATTAAAATTGCTACATTATCAGGTATTGATGTACGTATTATGATTCCAAATAAGCCTGACCATATGTTTGTTTATTGGGCTACCTATTCATATGTTGGTCAATTATTGCGTGCAGGGGCAAAAGTATATATTTACGAAAAGGGCTTTATCCATGCGAAAGCCATAATAATCGATGATGAGGCCTCTACTGTTGGAACTGCCAATATCGATGTTCGAAGCTTCAGTTTAAACTTTGAAGTAAATGCCTTCATTTATGATTCAACTATTTCTCATCAGCTTGCTGAGCTATTTGAAAAAGATATTTTTGATTGTACCGAATTAACATGGGAAATGTATCAGAATCGTTCCAATTTGATTAAATTTAAAGAATCCATTTCTCGCTTACTAACGCCTATATTGTAGAACAAAAAGGAAGAGGAGCTAGCCCATAACCTATGGAGTAGCTGCCCTTCCTTTATTTTACGCCTAAATATTCTTCTAAAGTTATACTTTTCTTCTTAATTTCTTTTGCAATATCTATACCTACATAACGAAAATGCCATGATTCATACATATACCCTGTAATATCTTCCTTGTTTTTTGGGAATCGTAATATGAATCCGTAGTCCTGCGCATTTGTCAACAACCATTGTCCTGCAGGTGTTTCTCCAAACTCCTCAGTTAGCCATAGATTTTCTTTGCCATGCTCACCAATATCAAAGGCTAAACCTGTTTGATGCTCTGAGTAACCTGGTCGCGCACTGTAACGGTCGGCTGCTGCCTGTCCATCACGATTCACATAATTATTATATAATGTTGTTTGATAATCAAAGGAGCGATAACCACTAAATGCCACAAAATCAAAACCTTGTTTTTTAGCAGTAGCTAACATTTTATCTAATTCTTGACGTGCTTCCTTATTTTCTCCTGGCGCAAAGGTAGATGGGAGTGGATATATTTTATTCGCTAGTAAAATACCATTAATATACGTAGGTTCAGTGGGTAATGTTTGGTTAGGTAAATATCCATTTTCGTCGGGTTGTTGCTCTGGTTCCACAGGCTTTTCAGTTGCTTTTTTCGGCTCTTCTGTTGCCACTGAATCATTTTTAGTTGGTTCGGTTGTTATTGATTGCTTCTCTGCTTCATTACTTACTTGCTTATTTTTATAGTTATAAACTACGAAAATAGAAACAATTAGTGCTACTGAAATGAAAGCACCAATAATGAGTAATAGACGATTTTTTTTCACTATTTTTACCCCTTTTATAATTTTTCAAGTACTAAGTGGTTAAGATTCCCCGTATTTATTCACATGAGAAAATGCCTTTATGCTAGTACTGAACATTTACCTCTTGCAGGTACATCAGAAATGATTGTTATTGTGCCTTCTAATATTCAACCTTATTGGTATAGTCTCATTCTAGCACTGTTCACAATTTAGGGTGTAAGTTTTCACTATAGATTTTTAAATTAATTTATTTGTCAGTGAGAATAATAATTATTACAATTATAGATGCAATGAAGAAAAAAATGGCCATATACTTCATCCATTTTGCTTCCTTCACATAGCCCTGTTCCTTAAAGCTTTTAGCTCTGAAACCATTTGATAAAGCAAACATAATCGTCATTGCCAGTACTGCAAAGTTAAAATTCCCCATAATGATAAATACTATAGCCGCAATACTAAAAAGCGCCACTAAAATAGATGATAGCCATTTTATGTTCATCCTGTTGTCCTCCTAAAAAAATCGAGGCTACTAAAGCGCCTCGACGTAGATTAATTTATGAATTTGCTTTTTCCGGATGTTCCGAATAATACTTTCGACCAATATAGGTTTGAATAATCAGTAAAGCACCACTGACAGACCAATATAGTGGTAGGGCAGCCATAGATGACATCGAGATAAAGACAATCATAATCGGTGAAATATAAATAAACATTTTCATTTGTGCTTTTTGTTGCTCTGGGACAGTCCATAATGACACACGTGCCTGAACTAAATACACAATACCCGCAACAATCGTCATAACAATATCAGGTGATCCTAAGCTAAACCATAAAAACTCATGTGATTTTACATCTGATGAATATAAAATTGAGAAATAAAGACCCATGATAATAGGCATTTGAATCAACATTGGTAAACAACCCATATTTAATGGATTGATGCCATGCTTTTGATATAGTGCCATCATTTCTTGCTGGTGTTGCATTTGCTCTTCTTTCGTCTTTGCTTCCTTCATTTTCTTCTGAACAGCTTCCATTTCAGGTTTAAACGCATCCATTTTCGTTTTCATTAATTGCTGCTGACGATAATTTTTTAACATAATCGGCATTAAAACTAAACGAATCAGAACTGTAATTGCAATAATTGCTAGACCATAGCTACCTGAAAAAATAGTATTTCCGAAAAACTCCAATAAAAACTCCATAGGCTTCACAAAAATACTATAGAAAAAACCTTCTTTGTTTTGCACAGCTTGACAGCCACTAAGAACAAAAACGACAAGCCCAAGCATTGAAAATAGCTTCAAATTTTTCATTTTTCCACCTACTATTATTTATCAACTAAAGTGAAGTATACATTATAGGGTCTATCTTTATCAAATAGCAAGGTGCTACTAATTACCTCTTATTTTGCAAGAGCATAAAAAAGATGCGAGCTTTAGCATCGCTAACATGTCCGCATCCTATTCATTCATACCTTATATATTGTCATGTCATTAAACATTTTGAAGCTCAGTCTCCGCCATTTCAAAACGATAAAACTCATGATGTAGCTCATCACGGAAATGCTTGGGAGTAACCCCAGTGTATTTTTTGAAAATACGAGTAAAGTAACTTTGGTTACAGAAATGGAATTGATCTGAAATAGAAGTAATACTTTTATTTGTATGACGTAGATAATATTGCGATTCTTCTACACGACGAACATTTAAATATTCAACCAGTGTAATACCAACATGTTCTCTAAAAATACGCGATAAGTGACTAGTACTGATATGGAAGTTATTTGCGATGCTTTCAACTGTTAGGTCATTTTCTAATTCATCATTTATATACATAATCACTTTGTTAACTGTCTGGTGACGGAAAGTCGGTTGTTTGCGATCTGCGATAAAATAGACAAAGAAATCAATTAAATCATCAGCAAATTGTAAAAATTCCGCGTCTTTCATCTGATTTTCAATCATATCATTACAAGCAATGTTAAAAGCAAAGGCTTTTTTCGAAGGTACTTGATTGTCTAGCAATTTACGTGCAACAATTGACGACAGCACAGAAAAATAACTTCGAACCATTTTAATGACTTGCTTGCCAAAACGTATTGAGAGAATATCAATTAACTCATGCAAAGATTTCTTAGCCTTTGTAGATTCTAAATGGTAAATTTCAAATATTAATTTCGACTCAATATTAAAAAATTCTTCTACACCGATGTATTGATTAATATTATCGATTTCCTGGAAGTATCTTTTTGATATCGTTTCTGACATAGAATGTTGATGTAGTTGCATAATCTTCCCCATCTTTCCTCAGATTGCACGAATTACTTTTACAAAATCAGACATCAAATTACATATTTAGAATAAGAAAATAGTATTTCTTTATTTATTATATGAATTGAGTCCTATTTCACAAATTTATATTGAATACAACTTAAAAATAACCCAACTAAAACACCAGTTTTAAAAAAAATAGACTATACAGTGAATTTTACCATATTCTGCGATTTCCTTTCAACCACATTTTACGCTCCACTCTAGTTCTAATTTATCATATACTCACAGTAGAAACCTCGTAAACTTATTTTGCACAATTAAATTTTACCATATACATATTAAAAAAAATTAGTAATTAATTAAATTTTGTGACAAATTGCGCTAGGTATTTTGCACGTTTTTTTTTCAACAATCGACATATCTCTTTTTTATTCCGAAATCTTCTCTATATAATTTATATGAATATGTAGTAAAATAGATGATAATACTATTTTTAAAAGCTAAGATGAGGTGTTAATAGTGGATCCAAAACAAATAGAAGAGATTATGGAGATTATTAAGGAGTTCTTCCCTGAGAATACTTCAATCGCAATTTCCGACACGAACGAATACTTGTACTACCAGCCAAGCAAGAAAGTTGATTTAAAAATTAAGCCGGGCGATCCAATTAAAGAAGGCTCAGCAGCTCATAAAGCATTAAGCTATGGGCAAAAAATTAGCTCTTACATTGAGCCGGATGTATTTGGCGTAGCCTACTACGGTATGAGTATTCCTCTTATGGAGGAAGGCGAAACGAAGGGGGCCATTACTGCTATATTCCCACAAAAACCATCAGCATTTTTAACGAATTACATCACAATCAAAATTGATGATTGCTGGTACCCGATTAAACATGATCAAGTTATTTATCTTGAAACACAGCTCCGAAAAACATTTGTTAAAACAATGAGTCGTGAGGGCTACCACCGCTTAAACCTAAGTGATTTAGAGTTATTTTTAGCACCTGATTCATTCATTCGTTGTCACCGCTCTTACATTGTTAATATTGACTACATCGATGAAATTCAACCAGACTCACATTCAACGTTTTTATTAATCATGAAAGATGGTACTCGTATTCCAGTAAGTCAACGCTATGCAAGTTACTTCCGTCGTTCTTTAGGTTTCTAATTATTAAAAAGTACAGCGAGCATCTTATTTTCAGCCCGCTGTACTTTTTTATCTTCATTCAGCAAATGTTTTCTGTAGCGAAAGTGAAGCGGCAGCTACAAATGTTTTTTGTATCGAAAGCAAAGCGGCAGCTATAATTACGCCAAGGCGAAATTGATTTAGTTTTTGTACTTGTAAATAATATTTTCTCTAAAATTATATAGCTCTACATTAAAACGTTTTCTCTGTCGAAAATTCACAATTATGCTCGATTTTCCTATTTTTCCTTATTTTAATGCTTATCCTAAAGTTTTTGTGACAAATTGGTGATAGTATTATTCAAATGGTTGGAGTTATACTACAACTAAATAAACAGAAAATTCTTACACGTTTTTTCTAGTTTTGTAATCGGTTTCCATCAAAACTTTTTAGGGGAGGATTTTTTTAATGGATGCAAATGTTCAAAAACGCCTAGGTATAAAAGAACTAGAAAGTAAAATTGTTACTGCTGATGAAGCTGCAGCACTTATCTCTGACGGTGATGTAGTTGGTATGAGTGGATTCACTCGTGCTGGGGACGCAAAAGTTGTTCCAATGGCATTAGTAGAGCGCGCTAAAAATGAAAATTTCAAAATCGATGTTTATACAGGGGCATCTTTAGGTCCAGAAGTAGATAAATACTTAGCTGAAGCTGGTGTTATCCGTAAACGTGGACCATTCCAAGGAGACGCTGGTATTCGTAATTTAATTAACTCTGGAGCTATCCAATATGTAGATGCTCACCTTTCCCATAACGCTGAATTAGTTCGCCAAGGAATTATTGGACCAATTAAATATTTAATTCTTGAAGCGGTTGCTATTACAAAAGATGGATTCATTATCCCAACAAACTCAGTGGGTAACTCTCCAATCTTTGCAGAATACGCTGAAAATATTATTATTGAATTAAATATTTCACACCCTGAAGCTTTAATCGGTATCCATGATATTTATGTACCAGCTGAGCAAGGTAAACGTGAAGCAATCCCAATGACTGATGCAATGCAACGTATTGGTGAGGTTGGTATCAAAGTTGATCCAGCTAAAATTAAAGCAATTGTTATTTCAGAAGAGCCTGATGCGCCTTCATTAATCGTTCCACCGGATGAAGAAACACAAACAATGGCAAATATTTTATTAGATTTCTTCCGCGATGAAATTAAAGCTGGTCGTCTAACGAAACAATTAATGCCATTACAATCAGGTGTAGGTTCTGTAGCAAACGCTGTTTTAGATGGCTTCGCTGATTCAGAATTCGAAGATTTAGTCGTTGCATCTGAAGTACTTCAAGATGCAGTATTTAACTTAATCGATGCTGGTAAAGTTAAGTTTGCAGCGGCAACATCTATTACACTTACTGAAGAATTACAGAAAAAAGTATATGGTAATTTAGAGAAATATGCTGATAAAATTTGCTTACGCCCACAAGAAATTTCTAACCACCCAGAGCTTATCCGTCGTTTGGGTCTAATCTCAATCAACACTGCTCTTGAGTTAGATATCTATGGTAACGTAAACTCAACTCACGTTTCAGGTACTCGTATGATGAACGGTATCGGTGGTTCAGGTGACTTTGCCCGTAACGCACGTTTAGGTATTTTCGTTACAAAATCCTATGCAAAAGGCGGCGCAATTTCTTCAATCGTACCAATGGTTTCTCACGTAGACCATACTGAGCATGATGTTGATGTAATTATCACTGAGCAAGGTATTGCTGACTTACGTGGTCTTGCACCAAAAGAACGTGTACCTTTAATTATTGAAAACTGTGCACATCCTGATTACAAAGAGCAATTATGGGATTACTACAACCGTGCTGTAGAAGCAACTGGTAACCAACAAACACCTCATATTTTAGAGGAAGCACTTTCTTGGCATGTAAACCTTGCTAAAAACAAAACTATGAAAAAAGAAGTCGCTAAAGCTTAATAACTGCGGTTCGAGAACGTCTAAGAAGTTGAAAAAAACTTATTAGACGTTCTTTTTTGTCGAAAATGATATAATAAAATCTAGTTATTTAGTAAATACATAATTGATCATCGGAGGAGCTATGAAAAAATTTATTTATGTCATTATTTTCTTTTCATTTTTTGATCTTTTTACCCAGCTTCCTGTTATGAGTACATATGCAGAATCATTAGGGGCATCTGCCTTCTTAACTGGTCTAGCAGTAGGTATGTATTCTCTATCCAATACATTTGGTAATATTATTTCTGGCTTTTTAACAGATCGTAAGGGGCCTTTTGTTATTTTAATTATAGGTCTTTTGACAACTGGTTTATCTCTTTTGCTCTACAATGTAGTCGAAGACCCTACCACTTTACTATTTGTTCGTTTTGTCCATGGATTAGTAGCAGGCTTTATTGTCCCAGCTGCCTTCACATTTTTAGCAAATGCAACCGAACAGGAAAAAAGAGGTAAGGGCAGTGCTATTTCTGGCGCCTTCGTTGGTATTGCTGCCATCATTGGTCCTGCATTCAGCGGTATTTTAGCAAGTCGTACTAGTGTCCCATTCGTTTTTAATATTACAGCCAGCTTTATGCTCTTATTAGGTATTCTTGCCTTCTTTATATTAAAGTCAAATCAAATTAAAAAAGAAAGATCTACACCAAGCACATATATACCCATAAGTGTATTTTTCAATAATCCAGGCACATTAAAAGCATTCTCTGGTGCATTTTTTTTAATGTTCTCTCAGGGTGTGATTGCCTATCTGCTTCCTCTAAAAGTGCAATCTTTAGGCTTTGATTCACGTTTAAGCGGAACATTGATGAGTACATTTGGAATTATTGCGGTCCTTGTATTTATCTTACCAACTAACCGAATTTTCGATAAGGTTGCTCCTATAAAAACATTATCATTAGGCATAGGCTTAATGGGGTTAAGCCAATTACTTATTAGCCAAGCAGATTCAAGTACATTACTTTATATAGCAATGACCTGCTATGGTATTGGATTTGGATTCTTATTCCCATCCGTCAATTCCCTTTTAATAGACTCTACAACTACTGATATTCGTGGGAAAGCATACGGTTACTTTTATGCCTTCTTCTCACTAGGTGTTGTCCTTGGCTCATCATTGCTTGGGTGGCTATCTTTAGGTATTGTCAGTGGCTTTATCTTTACAGGAATAGTTTTATTGATATTTGCTAGTGGTCTTCTTATACCACACAAAAGACCTTCTCATGCTAAATGAGAAGGCTTTTGCTTTATTTATCTTGCTCCTGAATTTGTTCATTATAGAAATGAACCCCTGTATGTCCTCCACCCTCAGCCACCATTTCATTCGAAGCGATTTTCGTTGGCGATGTCCCAGCCTCTGTAGCTACCTCAGTAGTTACTCGCTCTGCAACCCTTTTATGCATGTCAATATTTGAAGTATTTAAATACGATTCAAATTTAGACTTTACATTATTAAACATATTTAATGCTTTATCACGGTTTTCTTTTTTACTTAAATAAGATGCTGCTAACCCTGCTAACCCTGCAATCACAACACCTTTTCCTTTTCGTTTTGCCATTTAATAATCCCTCCCAAAATTATCAATTTCGCCTTGGCGTAATTGCGTCCGGATTTTGAATTGTGCTGGCACAATTCATTCCTTTGAAAATCCGTGACATCCGCCGGAGGCTTTATCTTCATTCAGTAGTTGTTTGGGCACCCACTAAAAAGGAAATAAAACTGCATTCATCTCACTACCTGTAAAGGTGGGGGGCTTCTGTATCTGCAGCTACGCTTCCAATACAAAAAACATCTGTTGCTGCCGCTTCGCTTTCGCTACAGAAAACATTTGCTGAATGAAGATAAAAACTAGCTCTGTAATATATCTTTTCCCTATTTCAAGACGACTAAACATAAATTTTTTTGGACGCTTAAGCATATATATTAGTGAGAGATAACTGTACCCTTTTCTTAGTCTTTTCACTAATTCAGCAGCTTACTTTATAGTATGTCTTAACTTCAAAAATATATTATTCTCCTACCAATTTTTATATCCATTATGCTCCAGCCCTGACGATTTGCTTTCGGTACAAAAACATTTGTTGCTGTCGCTACGCTTTCGCACAATAAATATTTGTTGCTGTCGCTATGCTTTCGCACAATAAAGATTTGTTGCTGTCGCTACGCTTTCGCACAATAAAGATTTGTTGCTGTTGCTACGCTTTCGCACAATAAAGATTTGTTGCTGTCGCTACGCTTTCGCACAATAAAGATTTGTTGCTGTCGCTACGCTTTCGCACAATAAAGATTTGTTGCTGTCGCTACGCTTTCGCACAGTAAAGATTTGCTGAATCAAGATAAAACGTAATATTTTGACACGAGGATATTTTTGTAACTATTTATGATTATAAAAGACAAGCTAAGGGAATTAATGAATTAATACCATTATTAGGAGAGTGATGACATGAAGGATTTAGACTTAGTATATGATTGGATAGATATGGCTTCATTAATAGGTGGCGCAGGTCTCTTGACAGTATTAATCTATAGTGTTATTCAATTGTAGGGAGTTGCATGATAAAAAGTTAAAAGGCAATCCGCTTATCTTTTAAGCAGATTGCCCTATTTTTTATCGTTTTACATCATCATAAGCGCTTGATTTTTTAAAGGCTGCTACTACATAAGAGCACACAGCTTCCATTTTATAATCATGTTCACGAGCATATGCTGCCGCTTGATCTAATAGTTCCTTAGCGACACCCTGACCGCGGAGCTTATCCGATACATAGGTGTGATCCATGACCATTACTTGCCCGTTTTGCTGCCATGTAATTTCCGCTAACTTTTCCCCTTCTTGCTCATAGATGTAAGCAAGCTGGTTTCCTGCCAATTGCTGTAATTGGAATTCCATTTCTCACCACTCCTTTTATCAATAGTATCATAGCTGTTTCTATTTTTTCAAAGATAGCAATTAGGAGTTTCCGTGACATCAATATATAAAAAATTAGCAGATTTCTTTATTTCTTAATTAAACCATGATGAAATCGTATCTTTTAAATTGGCAAAGAAATTTTTCACACTCGTCCAGAAGCCTTCATCTTCCATAAGTGACCCGAATTTCTCCTTAATGGTATTACTAATATCATCTAATTGTTCAGACCATTTACTAAAATCAATATCTAGCTTACTAATTTTATCCATTAAATCAACAAGTAATTGTCGATCTTTTTCACTTAAATTGATATCCAGTTTGTTTAACTGCTCTTGCACAATTTTTTCTACATCTTCTCGAGTTGCTGGCTTTAATTCCGCAATGTCCTTTTTAATTTCTGTAAGCAGCTCTGCAACCTTAGCATCATCAACTCCTGCCGACTTTGCAAGGGTAGTAGCCACTGAGAGTTCCTCATTCGCTACATCTGTACGATCAATGTCAAGTGTTTCACCTGTTGTAACTTCATAAGCTTTATAAATTCCTACAAGCGCTGAATGCCCAGTTACTGCTTTTGGTGCAGCCACCTGTACAATAGCATCTTCAATACCTGCTGTCAGCATTGCATTGGCATACATTTCTGCCGTAACCTGTGTAATATTGGATGGCGTAACAATCTCAATGACCAAGCCTTTTCCTGCATCTTTACGTGTAATTTTTGCAGAGGAATACATACGAGAACTTGAATTACTATCTTTAATGTATTTAACTAAATCTTCGCCTGATACTGTAATTTCTTCAATTTCAGGCTCTTCTTTCACCTTCAAAGATTTTTTAACGGACTCTTTTTCATCTTCAGATAAATTTGCACCGTATACAACAATTGGAACGCCTAGTTTTTCATCAATTGCTTTGGGAGGCGTATTATCGGCAGCAAAGCCTGTTGCTGGTGCCATCACTCCAAATACTAACATAGTTGCTGCTAGTATTTTCATCCATGCTTTTTTCAATTTGTGCGACCCCTTTCGCTCAAAAACTCATTTGGCCTGTATAATGTATGTCATTATACAATAATTAGTACGAAAAAAAGACGAGAAGGTTTCAATGGGATCTCTCGTCATTTCTTCTTTACTACGTACGTATGGCAACTGTTCACCATATCTTACATTTGGAACAAAGCGTTACATTTCTTCTGTCCAGCCATCCTCCTGTTTTACCCTGCCTGCTTTCATTAGTGTACCTAATGCACGTTTAAAAGCACCTTTACTCATATTAAACATTTCCTGAATCTCTTCTGGAGAGGATTTATCGCCAAACGGCATTCTGCCTCCAACCTCTTTTAGATAATTTAAAATTCGTTGTGCATCATCTGAAATACGTTCATGCTTACGCGGTAAAAGTGAGCCATTTAAGGAACCATCCTCTTTTACATCAATTATTCGTACAACTACGTCTTGTCCAAGTCGCGGCTCTGTATTACGCTCTGATTCATGAACAAAAATACGGTAAGGATTATCTACACCTAGTAAAAACGAACCGACTGGCAGCAATCGATAAGGGCGTGCTGTAATGTTTTTATTATGCATCTCTTCAAATGCACCTTCATATAGCTCAGAAATTTTTTCTTCTGTTGCTAAACGACCAAATAAGTCACCATTGCGATCAGTACGTAATGTCATAAATAAATGATCTCCTGGTATTGGCCAAAGCTCTTTTAATGCAGGCATATCCTCAGCCTTTACTAGCACTTCCCGTGAAGTACCGATATCTACATAAGCTCCCTCACGCTCCACCACTTTCAGGACACGAGCCCAGCCATACTCGCCCTGTACAAAAGATGGGATGGCTGTTGTTGCAGCTAATTCACCACGGCGATCTACAAATAAAAATACTTCAAGGTGATCACCTACAGCAAGTGGCTCTGTTACCTCTGAAGCATTTAAAGGCAGTTCTTTAACTCCATTTGTTAAAATCCATCTCGATGCTTGTTGCTCTAGTATCGTTAACGTAACAACTTCACCTGATTTTAATTCGTTCATATTGTCTTCCTTTCCTTCACACCATCATTTTCGCAAAAAATTTTATAAATTGTGTGTCCTAGAAGCCTCTAATTTTTTCGCAATGTCTGGGTTTTCTTCCATTACCTGCACAAGATCTGCAATGCGGTCAATTGAGTTCCAACTTAAATGATGCTCGATTCCTTCTACATCATCATAAATACGCTCTTCATCTACACCAATGATTCGCAAAAATTGCTCTAGAAGTTCATGGCGCTGTACGAGACGTTTTCCAAGCTTTTCTCCTTTGGCTGTCAATGTAAGACCACGGTATTTTTCGTAAACTAAATAACCATCTTTATCTAATTTTTGAACCATTTTTGTAACAGAAGAAGGAAGAACAGATAATGCTTCAGCAATGTCAGACACACGAGCATATCCTTTATGAGCGATTAATAGATATATTTGTTCGATATGGTCCTCCATACTAGGTGTTGGCATATCTTATTCCCTCTCTTTCCTATTCTTACTCTCTAGTTTACTACAAGCTTACCTTAAAAGTTAACTGAAAATACATATGCCAGAAAATCGCTACATGTATAACACAAATTGTATCTCCTTAAGTTGTATTAAAAGGAGTAACTCAGGTCATCCACTGGTATTTCAAACTTCTATATATAACATAAAAAGAGCCTGCTTCAGATAGAAGTGGGCTCTACTTTATGTCGAGGATGCTTATTGACCACATGTAATGCATGAATAATTTCTCTGTTAATACGTTCGATATTTTCAGGTGTATTCATGACTCTAAATGCTTCATCTCGGGATTCCATAGATGTAACATACTTACTAGGCAATGCATTTAATGTTAGTGCTACTGTGTCAAGTTCACACATTTCACATTTACAAAATGTTTGATATTCTGGTCCTCGTAATAGGAAGCTAACTAAACCACGCACAATTTCCTCTGTAACATTTACTAAAATAGGATCTGACATATTCAAACTTTCGCCTCATTTATGTTTAATTGTTACATTGTTCCTGAAATTATAATAGCGTTATTAGCGGGCTTTTTCAAGAATCCCTAGTAGCATCTATATCAACAAAATTACTAGTACCTCAGTAAGATGAATTTCCTATATAACCTCAACACTTTAAATCATATTTACTACTTTTTTGTTTTAATTAATCGTAATGAATTAAAAACAACTAATAATGTTGCACCCATATCTGCGAAAATGGCAATCCACAGGGTTAACCATCCAGGAATGACGAGTAACAGCGCTATTAATTTTAAGGCTAGGGCAAATATAATGTTCTCTTTAATAATACGTAATGTTTTTCTGCTTAAACCAATTGTATAAGGAAGCTTCGTTAGGTCATCACCCATTAACGCAATATCAGCAGTTTCTAGAGCCGCATCCGTGCCGGCACCACCCATCGCAATACCGACATTAGCAGAGGCTAGGGCAGGGGCATCATTAACCCCATCACCTACCATTGCTACTGCACCAAATTCCGTACGTAAGTCTTTAATGGCCATCAACTTATCAGCTGGTAATAAGCTTGCGCGCACATCTGTCATATTTAGAGAGGTCGCAATTGCTTGAGCAGTAGGTTCTGCATCACCTGTCAGCATTACTGTATGCTTCACTTTAAGCGTACTTAATTTACTCAACACATCTTTACTTTCATGTCGTAATTGATCTGCGATTCCAATCATGCCAATAAATTGATCATTACTAACAGCCGCTACTACTGTTTTACCCTGCTTTTGTAATTCCTTAACCTGTTCCGTTATTTTTTCATTAACTACTGCTAACGTTGCAATCCATTTTAAGCTGCCGACATAGATAATCTGATTATCAACCGTTGCATAAGCACCCTTACCTGTAACAGATTGGAAATCAACAGGGATCAGCTCTGTTAAATTTACATCATGTAATTTCTTTAAAATTGCTTTAGCTAATGGATGCTGTGATTGTTTTTCAACAGCGGCTACTAGCTGTAAAACGTAATCCTGAGAAAGTTCCCCTGCTGTATAGATATCTGTTACAGCAGGTTGACCTTTTGTAAGGGTACCTGTTTTATCAAAAGCTACCGCTTCAATATGACCTAACTGCTCTAAATGTATGCCACCCTTAATAAGAACGCCTTGTCGAGCAGCATTTCCTATGGCTGTAACGATTGCTACTGGTGTAGAAACAACAAGTGCACATGGACAACCAACCACCAGAACTGCTAAGCCTTGATAAATCCAATGCTGCCAATCCCCCACAAAAAGAGGTGGAATAACTGCTACAAGTAATGCAACTATCATTATCGCTGGAGTGTAATATTTGGCAAATCGATCAACGAACTGCTGTGAGGGTGCCTTCTCTGCTTGTGCCTCTTCAACGAGATGAATGATTTTGGCAATGGTTGTATCCTCCACTCGCTTCGTTACACGTATCTCTAGTGCTCCCTCTTCATTTAACGTTCCCGCAAATACTTCATCATCAATTGTTTTATTAACTGGAATCGATTCGCCTGTTATCGCCGCTTGATTTACAGCAGATAATCCGTTAATAACGATGCCATCCATCGCAATCTTTTGACCTGGCTTAACGATTAAAATATCTCCAATTTCAATTTGCTCTGTTGGCAGCTCCATCTCATGAAAATGTTCTCCATGTGCTCTCTTTATCGTTGCTGTTGGCGGTGCTATATCCATCAGCTGTCGAATAGATTGACGTGCTTTATCCATCGAATAAGCTTCCAATGCTTCACTTACTGCAAATAAAAAAACAACAACAGCCGCTTCTTCCCATTCACCAATAACGGCTGCGCCTATAACCGCAATAGTCATAAGTGTTTTCATATCAAATTCAAATCGAACTAAATTGCGGAAGCCTGTTTTAAAAATCCCCATACCCCCAACTAGAATCGCAATAATAAACATTCCAATCGGTAGTGGGTCTGTTTCACCACGCCATGCTCCAAAAATATAACCAAGCACTACAAATAATAATGATATTCCAGCTAATATATTTTCCGTTTTTCGATAAAAGGGTATTGATTTTTCCAGAGATCTAGTTGGAGATTGTGAAACCTTTATGCCATCAAAAGCACCAGCCTCTTCAATTTGATCAACACTAATATCTCCAATAACTGTTATTTTAGAAGCACCGAAGTTAACTTGTGCATCTTGTACTTTTGGAATAGCTTTTACGTTTTTTTCAAATTTCGCTGCACAGCTAGCACATGATAAGTTTTGTAGTCTATATTCTTGTTTACTTGGTGTCGTTGCTGTCATTAGCTTTCCCCTCTTTCGCATGTTCATAGGCAATTGTTACAATTTGATACACATGCTCATCCTCTAAAGAGTAGTACATTTGCTTCCCTTTACGATGTGATCTCGCTAAATTATTTTCTTTTAAATATCGTAAATGGTGGGATGCTGTCGCTACAGATGAACCAATAATCGAAGCTACATCACACACACATAATTCATCCTCCACCGTTAAGGCAAAAGCAATTTTTAATCTTGTTTCATCGGATAATGCTTTCAAAAATTTTGCTACTCCTGATAAATCAGGCATTTGATTTTGCACCTTTATGACCGCTTCTTCATGAACCAGTGTCACTTCACATACTTCTTTTGGCATTTCCTCACCTCATTCAAATGTTGGTTTGATTGTTCTCACTATAACATTATATTCCATCTTATTCAAACTATTATTTGAATGTATAGGATTTATATCATTATTTCCATAAAAAAATTTTAATCATACACTTACGAAATAAACAAAAATCAGCGCACATATTTGTACGCTGATTTTTCATGTTGTTGAAATACTATTATGTCAATGAAATCAAGGTGACAAATCAAAAAGTATAGCCCTTTTTCAAAACGAGGGGTTGATCTCCGTTCCGACTGAGTGCTTTCCTGGGGGCATCCGATGAGCCGCTACACTCGCGTTGCTCGCTCCAGGGTCTCATCTGTGACGCTGAATCCCCGAGGAGTCACTCAGTCTACACTCCAATCAACCATTGCTCATCGTATTTTCTTCTGGCAATTCACACAAATATATAGTGATAAATTTGAAGTCTTAGCCATCATTATATTGTGCAAAAATGGAGCTTTGATAACATTTTTCTATGCGAAAACAGAGGAGTACTTTATGTAAAGTGACAAAGTAGTTTTACGCATAAAATGTAGGTTAATAGCTGTAGAATTTGTACCAATATTCTATCCATTTAATGATGGTGAGTAACATGCTTTTACTTTACTTTTCTTTTGAGGGAAGAAAATATTTAAAGTTCTATACTATTGCTGATTGGAGTGCAAGGCTACTCGACTCCTGTGGGATAGCGAGACAGACGAGACCCTGCACGGAGCGTCAGCGCAGGAAGCGGCTCGTCGCTCGCCCACTGGAAAGCGAGTAGCCTGGAACGGAAATCACCTTCATTTTAACTAAATATTCACAAAAAGTCCCTTGACTATTTAATTTTTCAACACTATGAAAAATCAGCGCACATATTTGTACGCTGATTTTTGTTTATTTTGCTTTTAATAGTAATGTTGTTCCCTTAATATCTTCTTTTCTCACAAATGTTTGATGATAATCTCCATTTGCCCAATCCATTACTTGATCTTGATACCAATCGGATTTCACATGCCCACTTTGACCTGGACCAACGATATGATAGGCTGAGCTTAAATCTCCCGCATCTACAACAAAACGCCATGATGCACCATGATCTACATTTCCTGCCGCATCATTATCGGCAGCTTGAACAGTTACCTTGGAGCCGCCAATAGGAACTTTTTTAGCATTAAAATATGCTGCAAGAATCGGTGAAGCACTGCCTAAAGTATGATCAAAAGTAAGCTGATGGAAGTCACCCCATTGCCACTTCGATACATTTTGACCGAATTGATCTTCCAATTGCGCTACGGTAAGTTCGAATGCCTTATAAATTGTTGTATCTACACCACCTTGCTCTTCCATCCAAATGCTCTTATCTCCTGCATATGCTGAACGTAAAAGCTGATCAGTAATATTAAACTTCCCAGACATTAATTTATACATATCTTCAGGCATCTGATCTTTAAATAATACCTCCTGAAGCTTTACCATCAATGTATGGAAGACTAGTGGAGCACCTGATTCTTTAGCGTCTATCATATCCCATTCTTCTAACAATTTAATAATATCTGCGTACTTTCCATCGTGATCTTTTGATTTAATTGATGTTAATAAATTTGGTAAAAACTCGCGTGCATATAGATTCTGCTGATCCATTTGTAGCTGCATCATATCTTCGACTGTTATAGAATCATTTGCTGCTAACACTTCCTTAATTCGCTCAAAACGATAAGGCTGTGCCCAAAAGTCTGTTATATGGTAAGGATATTCTTCTCCAATGACTTCATTATTTGCTGTCGCGATAAAGCCTTCTTTTGGATTGACTACAGTCGGTAGCTCATCCCATGGGATAAAGCCCTCCCAGCCATAGTCACTGGAATCACCCGGAACTGGCAGCTGTCCATCACCCTGCGTACGAATTGGTATTTGACCATTGGCTTTATAAGCAATCGTACCATCCTTTGAAGCGAATACGAAATTTTGAGCGGGTGCTTTGAAATCCTCTAACGCTTTTTCAAATTCATTCCACGATTTCGCCTTATTAAAGCCCAATATTGCACTTAGCTCTGCAGTTGGCTGAAGTGCCGTCCACTGCATGGCAAATTGTGCTGTCGGCTCCGTATCCTTAAACGCTAAATTAGTCATAATGGGACCATGTCTTGTAACAACAACATCAAAATCAACTATTTCTCCATCCTTCACCTTGATTGATTCATCACGTACCTCGGCTTGCTCCCACTTGCCATCATAGCGAAATTGAGTTGGATTATCTGGATTCGGTATTTCGATATATAAATCCTGTACATCGGGTCCAACGTTAGTAACTCCCCATGCAATATCATCGTTATGTCCTAAAATAATGCCTGGAATTCCTGCAAAAATTACGCCGCTAACATTTTGCTCAGCTGATTGTAAGTGCATTTGATACCAAATAGACGGTGTGCTTAAGCCTAGATGTGGATCATCTGCTAAAATGGGTGTGCCTGATGCTGTTTTCTCGCCTGATACTACCCAGTTATTACTGCCATTAAATTCGTTTGGCAATAAATCAACTTGGAATTGTCCTGCTACTGCGACTGGGTTTTCCTTATTGGCTTCAATTATAGATGACGCATTTTCAGGATATTTAATAAATAATTCTTTCGCTTTGTCTTCACCAAAGTTTTGTAAAGCCCAATGACGGAAGGCAAGTGCGTTCCAATTACCGCCTAAATCATAGGCCATATATTTTCCTATTGTTATAGAGTCTTCAACAGACCAATCCTCTGGTTCATAGCCTAATAATGCAAATTCATAGCTTAATGTATTTTTTTCTTTTGCCTCTGCAATAAAAGCATTTACACCCTCTGCAAACCATTCAAGCACCTGCTTGCTCTCTGCATCATAGGCAGATAATGATTTTTCAGCCGCATCTCGTAAACTAAACGTTCGAAAATGCTTATCTGAATTAATGGTTGCCTCTCCAATTATTTCAGACAAGCGACCACTTGCCTGTCTACGAGCTAAATCCATCTGAAACAGCCGATCCTGCGCCTGTACATAGCCCTGTGCACGATACAAATCTGCATCTGTCTGAGCAAAAATATGAGGAACCCCTTTGTCATCCCTTGTGACGCTTACATCCTGCTCCAACACATTTACCGCAAGCTCCCCATCGATTACTGGCTTCGATTTATTCATAAACCATGTAAAGCCGATAAATAACGCAATCGCAACTACTGCTAAAAAACCAACAATAGCAAGCAGCCACTTTTTCCATGTAAACTTTCTCATATGCCAACCCCCTTCTTTGCAATATATTCTGGTTTTTGCTTACCAAATCCTCTTAAATGTAAAATAATTAGCGAAATTTAGCGATTTATAGAACATGAACAGTATAAATAATATGAATCATCCATACTACTGAGGAATGTTAAAAAAAATTCGTATTTTCCCTAATGGAAAATACGATTTTTCATAGTGTTGAAAAACTAAATGGTCAAGGAACTCTTTGTGAATACTACTAATTCAAATGAAGATGATTTCCGTTCCAGGCTACTCGCTTTCCTGTGGGCGAGCGACGAGCCGCTTCCTGCGCTGACGCTCCGTGCAGGGTCTCGTCTGTCTCGCTATC